>NZ_JBDOQR010000140.1:0-4383 GCF_039839315.1 Phaeobacter sp. CAU 1743
GCGCCATAACGTGCCACAACAGGATTCTCGCCAAAATCTGACCCTCCACACACGGAAAGCCCTTATTTCATTGAAGTCCGCATTGCCAAACCGGGCTCAAATCCATCGCGAAGTGTCGAAGTTGGGGCGTCCGGTTCTTGGCCTGCCCACGATAGGTGGTTTTCACATAACCGAACCGGCACTTAAGGATCCGGAAAGAATGCTCAACCTTGGCTCGCACCTTCGCGATGATCCTGTTGATCTGTGCGTCGAACTCGTCCAACGCACCGCCCTTGGGGGCTTTGCGCACAACACCCCAGAAAGAATCGCGGTTCTTCTTCGTGAACGCGGGCTGCCGTTCGGCGTGGACGTAGCCCTTATTGCCCCAGACGGATGTTTCCTTGCCGCGCAGTAGCTCGTCCCGGATCTGGCCGCTTGCACCTCTATCGTGCGCCAAAACCCTAGCACATCACGCCCTGACGGGCAGATTCTTCAGAGAGCCCTTAATTTTGATTTTCGATACGAAGTTGATCTATTGTGTAACCTCGAGACAGTAAATCGTTAAACCACAGGGGTTTGCGTCCGCGATTTCCGCATATCTGGTCTGGATTTTCAGGGTTTCTGTATACTGGCTCAATTGCAAAATAATTCCTCTGAGGCATCTGAGGTCCTATTACATCTGAAAGAGATGAAAACCCAAGATCTTTAGCCACTGCAGTCATTTTCGCAATGGCCACCTTTCGCTGCCGATTCTGGTAGCTAATTATCGCCTTTTTCACTTCTCTCTGTATAGCCTCAAGCTCTTGAAGAGACAGATCTTCAAAATCTATGTGTGTCATACTTGTTCTCCTGAGTCATACTGGTCCAACGCCAACCGCTAAGGCTACTGCCTTATTTCCCCACATCGCCTTAGCGACAATAATCGCCACCAATTCAGTCGCGCCATTTCGCCCTACCTGGTAAACCGGAGCGCCGGACGCACCGAAGTCTACGGGGCAATCCAAAACCAAGACACGTTTTTTTCTATTAAGCAAGCTACAGTGAGCGTCAATCAATTTCAAATGCTTTTTTCTAGGCTCATAATAAGTCGTGAATAAACTGTCGCCCAGACGCGAGGGCATCTCAGAAAGTTGTGGAAGGGGAAGAGATTTCAGGGTCGAGTCAGCCAATGTCAAAAGCGCAACATCGGAGTTGAAATTTTCAATTGTTCTCGAGACGCCGTCGAACCCGGAACGTATCTCAGAGTCCGACACACTTACTATAAGCGGCGCAACACGCACATCACTCACAACACTTATTTTTTTTACGTCTACGAGGCTTTTGCCATCATCCTTATACAAACAATGAGCGGCAGTTATTACTCTGCGTTCAGCAATTTGTACGCCTGTGCATAAAGCCCCTGGGAGGTAGATATTCACCAATCCGAGAGGTGTCGGTCTGGAGAACGAGCGCGATACATAAGGGTTGCTATTTGCAGATCCGCTCATAACTGCAAGCGCTGCTAGAACAAGCAACAAATTAAATACACGCAAGTCAGCACACTCTTCTATATTTTCGTAGCCGCTATTTACTTCAGGAATTACTCGCACCCTTGAGGTAAATGTCGATTCCTACCTTTAACGTGCCAGCTTCTTTACCCACACCCGAAAGCCGAATGACCCTTTTCAGAGTTCACACATCGGCAAAGCTTTCTTGTGTTGATGAGCTCCTTGCGTAACGCGTATCTATCATTTCTGGTGCTTTGCAATCGCCTGCATTTCCTTCTGGGGATTCTTCGCATGAAAGCTCCACCATCCGTAGCGCGCGCTCTATTTTTTCCCAAAGTCCAGCCATAGTCCAACGCCTATACTGTTGATAGACGGTCATCCATTTTCCGTATTGTTCCGGTAGGTTACGCCATGTATCACCTGTCCGCATGACCCAAAAGATTCCATCGAGAGTACGTCGATAATCAGTTGGCTTACGACCATGCGGGGCTCGCACTTCCCACAGAAACGGTTCATAAAAGGCCCACTCTTCATCGGTCATCAGTTCAAACATAGTTTCAGCCTTTTCTAGGTTTCACGAACTTTGAAAAACGGTCACAGGGGCCGGGTTCGTACTGTTCGGGAGAGTTATTTCGCTGTCCATCTTTCGCGCGATGCACGATGAAGTTGCTTGGGCGATCGAGAACTCAATAGAATACGGATCATCAAAACCAAAGAGCGGCGCCACGCCACCAGGAAAGTGACCAAGCTTCCCCTGGGGCGTTAGTTGGTCGGAATAAAACAGTATTGTCGGCACGGGCGGTCCATCACACTTTAGAGTGTCCAAGAGGCTGTCGACTTGTTGATTTCCCCCGATGCCATTTACATCGACAAACAAAAGAGAGCCCGCATCACGCCAATACGAACGCGTGCTAAACGTCAGATCCGTATATATTATTTGCATACCTCTACTCATGAAGTACTCAAATACACGAGAAGTCGCGTCATTAATGCGGCCTAGATACACAACCGTAGTCAATTCATCCATGTCGCTCTCCACGGGTTAAGTTTCTGGGTCTTCTCTGTTTGGAAGCTTTACGCGTGGATGATAGAATCATGAAGGCCTGCTTCCCGAATCGCGAATGCGACCTGTGTCCGGTTCGTTGCCTTCATCTTTTTGAATATTGAGCGAAGATGCATTTTTACGGTTGGCTCAGACATCTGTAGCTCATATGCGATCACCTTGTTTGACATGCCTTTGCTAACAAGACACGCGATGGACTGCTCTTTCGGAGTGAGGCGCCACGGATTGTCCATCCCATCCTCGCGTACGATCAATTCCGTCGGTATGTACATTCCGCCACTGATGATGAGATCAATGACGGATTTGAAACTGTTCAAATGAGTGGTTTTAGGGACATAACCTGACACACCTACCTTGAGCGCATCTTTGACAAACTGGTAGGTTAACCCGGAAGACATCAACGCCACCGGCGTTTCTTTTGCGGATTGGCACACTTCACTTATTGATTGAAGGCCCGCCATTCCTGGCATATTTACGTCCAACAGAATAATATCAAACCTATCTGGACCGTGTTGATCTATCAGATCCAATAGGCCGCTTTTGTCATAGGTTTCGTATACGAAATAGCCGTGGGTTTCGAATACGGCGGCGAGGGCATCGCACAGAACCACATGATCATCACAGATTAAAACAGTTTTTTGTTCCGCGCCCACTGATGTTTGCATCACCATCTGACCCTTTTTTTTACTTTTGGTCACAAAAATAAATGATATTGCTGTTCGCGATACTAGACAATCTAACCTTAAGAGTACTTACTAGTACCGAAAGGATGGATTTTATTTCTTGAATGTCTCGTCGACTCGCCTAAAGAGATGCGAGCGGAGCCCGAACCGATGCTGGGTAGGTGAAGGAATATTGCGCGGCTTTGTTGGCTCGTTCTTCGCCAAGCCTACAAGGGATCTGCCATTTTAGGTATTTTGTTGCACAATATCAGTTACTTGCGAAAATATTGTTACGCCGGCTTTCGTAAACCAAAGATCATTTCGGTGATCAAAGAGCAAGAAGCGTGATGCCGGCAACGGTGGTTTGCCACAGACATGACCTGCATTTGGCGAATTGTCACAAGCTGAAGTCCAAGTCCAGCGACATGTAAGCGTCCGAGGCTGGGATACAGAATGTGCAGCAGGATGAAAACGCCAAGCTAAAATATACGCTGCGAGCCGACGTCACCAAGACCTGCTTCTACGATCCCGAGAACAACCGCTCCTATGCGAGGAGCACTAAATGGTTCATGGCGATGGCCGCTTCCCCCCCCACCTGTTCTGCCGTCTCACAAAAGCCCATTTACTTATGCTCGATGACTGGGCGCCGGATCGGCTTGCCGCACTGCACCACCGCGATCTTATGGAGATCGTCCAAGAACGCGACGGCCGCGGCTCAACCAGGATCACCTGGCCTGCTGCCGGTTTCGTGGACGGCTATAGCTCGCTCCTCGAGCGTGATAGGGCTTAGGTACCCGACGGCCGAGTGCCGACGCTTTGGACCTGTCGCGCTTTTGTGCCGCCCCAAGTGCTCGTTTAAGCCACCTTGCGTTCGAAAGCGACCGGGCTTTTCCAACCCAATGCTGAGTGTCGGCGGCGCGGATTGTAAAAGCCGTTTATGTATTCGAAGATTGCCATCTCAGCCTTGCGTCGTGTCTCCCAAGGATGCCGCCAGATCAGCTCTGCCTTGATCGTCTTGAAGAACGTCTCAACAGCCGCATTATCGTAGCAATTACCTTTGCCAGGAGTGTCCCAACGATTGGTGTAATTTCCGCCGTTAGCGCGGGCTGAGCGGAGCCTTTTCGTAGCGAAGCGAGGCCCGCGCGGGCCGCTTGGCGGCCACGGTTGTTCTTCGGCTAAAGTTTGGTTTGCC
>NZ_JBDOQR010000141.1:0-4216 GCF_039839315.1 Phaeobacter sp. CAU 1743
TCGAAGGATTGGGAAAAATCCATCGCCAGCGCGGCAGCTTGGGTCACAATCGCACACATCCGCCGCGTCACGCGGATGCTCGCAAGACAATGAATTCACTCGAAAAGTTTTGAATCAGACTCTAAGGGCTTTCGGTGATGGTCTTCGCTTGGATGTTTCTTAGAATTTCCTGTGCCCGTTCGGCGCGGAAGCGTTGTGCGTGGACCTCGTAGGTCTTGGCGATCTGAATGCTGGTCTGACCGCAGAGAATACGAGCCAGCTCGGCGCCATAGGTCCCATGTTTTGCCATTGCATCATGTACGAGGGTGCGAACGATATGTGGGGTATGTCCTGTCGCCACTTTGAAGTTGTAGGCCAACGTTCGCGAAGAGAGATGCTGGTTCATCTCCGTGCCAAAGAGGGGCGTGCCGATACGCTGGGCGTATTGAAGATGCGGTGACCCGCTTGCGCCGTATAGGAGCAGATCATCGAGATATGGCGTCAAGTTGTGATGGAGCGGGCCATTATGACGATAATCCGATTTTCCGGACGTGAGGTTCAAGAACCAGCCGCTTTCACGACGCTGGATCTGCTCGCCGACGATCAGACCGGTGACATCCGAGATCCGCAGAGGAACCATGGATAGGAACGCGAGAACAGCGGAACGCTGAAAATAGGTTCGTCGCCTGTTCATCGTGTCGGCTTGGCGCGCCTTCTGGCGCCATTTGACCCCGGCCATTGCAACATCCCGCAGGGTGATGGGGCGCGCAGCCATCTTGCGTACTTTGGTCGGCACCTCCCGCATCATGGCCGCGCGGTAAATTTCGCAGTCTTCCAGGATCAGGCGCCGCTCCGCTTTAGAATACTTCACCTCTGTCGCCATGGCTTGGACGCCTGAAAGGTAGGTCAGTCTCGTGCTGTTGCGAAGCTTGCGAGCGTCGAGGTCGTCGATGAAGGCGCACAGCCCGTCGCGGGATAACTCCAAGGGTAGGCCAGCTTTCTGGACCACAGCCAGATATTGGCCAAAGGATACGATCGTTTTCTGGATCGATGCTTTTGAGTATCTGCGGCGGCCTCGGCGCGGCTCTTTGAAGCGCTTGACGGCGAGTTGAAATTTCCGGGGAAACTGCTCCAGGGGCAGGGATTTGCGTTCAGGCATCACGCAGCACCCCGCATCAGGACATTACTCTGGATCTGGGCAAGAAGTTTCTGGCCCTCTTCATGTTTGCGAGCCTGGTCGACGAACACGTAGTTTTTTCGGACGGTTGCCTCTGTGTCCCCCAGCAGGGCCGCGATGATCGCGTAATCAGCACCTGGCTGGTTGGCCATGATTGTCGCCAAGGCGTGACGAACCTGGTGCGGCGTCATTGGTACGCCTGCGCTGAGGGTGGCCTCTCGCCAGATGGAGCTCAGGCGCGCGTAGGACACCCCGCCAAAAAGCCGATCGGGCTGTCGAAGGTGGGTGGCGATGTGGGCTGCCAAGAGGCGCGGACGTGCTTCGTGCGCGAACCAGGAGACGATTTCCCGCGGATCTCCCCCACGCTTCGCAAGCAATGTGATGTAGTGGTGGGAGTACCCGTTCTTGACGATGTCAGGCGGCGTGGTCAGCACAAGGCCGCGCCGACTTCCATGGAGTTGGACATCTGCGCTCTCACCACCGTAAGTCAGCTGGAGAAGGGTGGAAATTCGCAGGGGCAGAGAGGTCCAGATCGCTGCGGCACAGGCCGCGATCCCCAGTGCGATGGCCGCGTCCTTTTCACGCTGGGATCCTGTTTCGTAGGCCTGCATGGCCTTCTTTGCCTGGCGAAAGAGCGCATTCGGCAAGTTGAAGAACGCAGCCTGCTTGTGGTGATTGAGCAGGAAGGCTTCGCACCAGTCACGCCGGGAGGTCGACATGGATTTGACGTTTTCGAATTCGCTGAAATCGCTAATGATTTCGGTCAGCGCGTCGGCATCATGACCGCTGCCGCGAACGAAGAGCTTCCAGTTGTTGACGTATTCGAACAATGTTGTCGGCTTTAAAGGCTCCCAGTCGAATGCACCGTTCAGCTCTCGCTCAATAACGTCCTCCAGCAGTGACGGATTGGCCATTTCGGATACCGAACAGGCCTGCTCGGGCTGGAGAAGTTTTGCCTCAACCATGGCCCTGTAGACATAGGTGACACCGCGCATCGCTTGCTCTGCGCGCGCAGGTGAACAAGCGCTCTTCCGCTTGCGGCGGTGGCCTTTTCGTTCTCCCTGGATACGCGTCTGTTTCCAGGTCTCAGCCTCGCTGGACAAGGGTTCGGGTAGCGCAAGACGGCGACAGTGCGTCCTGGATTTCTGCACCGGGATTCCGAAATCCGGAGACGTCCGAACAGAGAGGACATTTCGGTGCTTGTGGATCAGCTTGCTTGCAGCCTTGATGGATCGGTGGCGACCCGGCGTATCCGCCGTGTCCACAGCACCCTGGAGCCACAACTGGGAAACCGCGCTCGGGGCACGAGCTTCCTGGCGCGCAGCGTTTGCCAGGACTTTGACGGCAATCAGCTTCTTGGCAGGAACTCCTGCGGTCTCAAGGTCTGTCATAAGCTTGGACCAGCTATCGTCAGGGTCGGCGGTGGCGACCGGTTTGGCGGTGCCGAAGAATGCGGTCAAAGCGGAACGTACCTGTGAGCGCCAAGCCGAGAATGACGACGTTGACTTGAACCCGACCGGCAGCTGTCGCACAGGCCCGCGGCCCCAGGTCTTGTCGAAGACCTCCAGATCCGCGGGGATCTGTTCCAAGGGAACACCATAGTACGGAAGCTTTTTCATCTTCCGCACAGACCCTAGGACTTTCTTCTGGAAGGCTGGTGTGAACGGGTTATCGGTCTCGATCCAGTGGACCATGTCAGCGATCGTTTTCATGTATTTCAGGGTGTCCATCACGTATATTTCAAGTCAATCAAATAATTGATATATTTCCAAAGTGAGGCATACAGCATAGAAAGTTTCGAAAAACATCTAACGGTGGTGTATGCCTCACTTTTTGCAGCAGTGTCCCAACGATTGGTGTAATTTCCGCCGTTAGCGCGGGCTGAGCGGAGCCTTAGCGTAGCGAAGCGAGGCCCGCGCGGGCCGCTTGGCGGCCACGGTTGTTCTTCGGCTACAGTTTGGTTTGCCGACCTGACCTAATGACCGAGGAGAACAACCATGACCAAGGCCAGCCTATCAGACACTGCGGCACTGCGCGCGCTTTTGTCAGAGACGTCTGACACCAACCTGCTTGCGCAGATGCTCGGGTTCGTCGCCGACCGCCTCATGGCACTGGATGTCGACCATCTCTGTGGTGCCGGGGCGCACGAGCGCAGCGGCGAGCGAGTGAACCACCGCAATGGTTACCGGACCAGAGCCTGGGAGACGCGTGCCGGAAGGGTGGATGTGAAGATCCCCAAGCTGCGTAAGGGCAGCTACTTCCCGGAGTTTCTGGAGCCCCGCAGGGCGGCGGAGAAGGCGATGACGGCCGTCATCCAGGAGGCGTATGTCCAAGGCATCTCAACACGTTCTGTGGACGACTTGGTCAAAGCAATGGGAATGACCGGCGTGTCCAAGAGCCAGGTCAGCCGTCTTTGCGGCGAGATCGACGAAAGGGTCGACGCGTTCTTGGGTCGGCCACTTGAGGGCGACTGGCCGTACCTGTGGCTCGACGCCACTTACATCAAAGTGCGTCGCGGCGGCCGGATCGTCAGCGTTGCTGCCATAGTGGCCGTGGCGGTCAACCTGGATGGCCGTCGCGAGGTTCTGGGCATCGCCGTCCAGCCCAGCGAGGCTGAGGTGTTCTGGGATGAGTTTCTTCGCTCTCTCGCAGATCGCGGGCTGCGCGGAACCCGCCTGATCATTGCCGACGATCACAAGGGCCTGAAGGCAGCCGCGGCCAAGGTGCTCGGTGCCACCGTCCAGCGCTGCCGTGTTCACTTCATGCGCAACGCGCTCGCCAGCGTCGGCAAAAAGGACCGCCCGATCGTCACCGCGGCGCTCAGAACCGCCTTCGATCAGGACACACTCGCGGCATCGAAAGACCACTGGGCAAAGTTAATCGACGCGTTCGAACCGCGCCATTCAAGGCTCGCGGAACTGATGCGCCGCGCCGAGGATGATGTGTTGGCTTACAAGAGCTTTCCGCGCGATCACTGGGCGAAAATCCATAGCACGAACCCACTGGAGCGCCTGAACAAGGAGATCAAGCGTCGGACCAACGTGGTCGGGATCTTCCCCA
>NZ_JBDOQR010000142.1:0-4156 GCF_039839315.1 Phaeobacter sp. CAU 1743
CGCCTGCGATGTCGTAGTCTTCTTCATGGTGTTGCTTTCCTTTCGGTTTGATCACCCCGAGCCTACGGCTCAGGGAAAGCAACGCCACCCTTCAGGCAAACTTCAACATCAACCGGGACATCCCCAGCGTGCTTGTAGAGGTGGTTCAGCGTTGCCATCACGCGATTAACAGTGCCCGTGGTCAGTCCTTTTTTACGCAGTTCTCCACGGAACTGATCCACTGAGCGGGTGTTCAGTTTTGCCATTACGCGGGTTCCAAGCATCGGTAGGAGGTGGATGCGGAAGTGTTGTTCTTTTTTTGTAATGTTCTTGCCCTCGTGTTGCAGCAGATAATCCATATACATCGGAACGGCTTCGTTCAGGGTCATATCGGATTCCGCCCCGCCATCACGCTGCAGCTCGTGTTCGCGTTCCTGCTTCACCCGATATTCAGCAGCGGCACGGATGGCGTCGGTCAGGCTCAGAGTCTTGCTGTTGCCAAGGCGATGCAGGTGGCGTTTGCCGTCAATGGTAAAGCAGGCATGGAATGTAATGCCAGATTTGTTGCGAGTGGCCCGCAGATTGCTGCCATAGGCTGCTTGGCCTACTGCAAGGTTTTTCAGGTCGTTGTTGGTCATTTTGTTGCTCGTCTTCGCCATAGATATTCCTTCTACTGTTTCGGGGCGTGCGTTGATTAAATGTCTGATAATTCTCCAGATTTTCGCTCACCGGGGATGGTGGCGATGTTCTGGCAAATCCACGTCGCTGCAGTCAAAGGGTTTCCAGGCGGGGTGTTTATGAAAGTTTTGCAACGGGAAGAATCTTTTGAAATCAGTGATTTACGGTATATTTTCTTGTGTTTTTGAGTGATTTTTTCAGATTAAATCAGGAAATCGCTTGATTTTATTTGAAAGTAACCCGCTCAAGTGGCGAATCACTTGGTGCCCACTTTGGCCCTAACGTGGCGATCCAACCAACCAAAGTGTCCGAAAGGGCATACCTTTTCGAACATTCAGGCTGATGCTCAAAGCCCAGTGAAAAAGTGTCCGCAAGCCCTGGATTCTTTATGTGAACACATTTTATATGAAGCACACCTTTACGAACAGGAAATCCTCACTTGCCACACACAATTTTGTACGCCCGGGTATCAACCACTGAACAAACCCTCCTGCATCAGCGAACCCAAGCTGAGCGAGCGGGTTTCAAGATTGATGAAGTGGTAGCCGATCACGGTGTCTCAGGCGTCTCTACGCGGCTCTGTGAGCGTCCTGAGGGTAAGCGGCTGTATGATAAGCTGCGGGCTGGGGATGTGCTGGTGGTCCGTTGGGTGGATCGCCTTGGCCGAAGCTACACCGATGTCACCGAAGTAATCAGGCATTTTATGGCCAAGGGGGTGATCATCAAAACCGTGATCAACGGCATGGTGTTTGATGGGGCAACCACCGATCCTATGCAGATGGCTGTGCGGGATGCTTTGATCTCGTTCCTTGCTGCAACTGCACAAGCCCAAGCAGAAGCCACGAAAGAGGCTCAGAAGGCCGGTATTGCCCACGCCAAAGTGCAGAAGGGCAAGTATCGTGGCCGAAAACCATCCTACACCCGTGAGCACATTGAACAGGTGGTCAATCTGCCGGAAGGAATGAACACTACCGATGCGGCTCGGGCCACTGGGCTGTCACGTCAAGCGGTTCTTCGTATTCGTGCCAACCCCGAGGAAGCCTATGCCCGGGTGGCTAAGTGGGAAGAGCATTCTGCATGAAAAAACCACGCCAGTGCGGGAACTGGCGTGGTAAAGTGATCGGGAAAAGGCAAACACGGGCGGTAACTCGTAAGGGCCTGTTATATGGAAATATTCTCCCGAGGCGTTGAAGATTAGAATCAGGTTTCAACTCACCGATCAAACAAACTTTTGATGGTATTTGAAACTTTTGACAGGTCATTTGATCAAGTGCTCCATCTGAGCAAGCTTTCTTTGGGTTTCTCACTGCCTGACACGATATCTGAGAGTATCGGCAGTCAGGAAATCATCACGCAACAATGGGGCTAACTCGGCACCAGCGACCACACCCCAACCACCATTGTTGTGATGAGTGCAAATATCCAGAGAAGAAAGTAAAGAACAATAAAATCAACGGCTTCCAAATCATTCTCAGCATCATTTCCAGTAAGAAAACGCCACAAACCTAACAGGTTCCCTACCACGCTCTCAACAAGGTCTCTTTCGTTTGGAACATTGGGATCCGTCATTCAGCCACCCCCACCTACTCTTTAGAGAAACACATATCCTTTAGTATAGTTTTAGGTCTCCAATGACCTTGATCCAGCTCAAAGTTCAGTTGGTCGAAAAATTTTCAACAAGTGTGTCCAATGGTATGCATTCATATGCAACAGCGGCCGCTTCTAGGGCACGCAGCAACCTCCAAGGAGGGGGGAGTGCAAATCGCCTTTGTACGGATTAGGGGGAAGCACGAGGAACTGCCGATTTTTCTCAATGATATCAGCTATATATTAAGTAACAACTTTACATTCACCCCGAAAAACCCCTTGCCGCAAGGCTGCCGAGTTTGGTACTCCATAGCCGATCAGGCACCACAGGATGGGTATGGCAGCGGAACGTGTGATAACGAACACATCAGCAGGAGAACGGCAAAATGGCCAGCCTGCATCACGCCAAGCCAGCCACCCCAAATTTTCATCTTTTATTTTTGCCACGTCGCTTGTTGCGTTTTCTGCCCTGCTTCGGTGGCTGTTTTCTGCCATCATCACCACGCAGCTTGCTGTGTTCGGCATCTTTTATTTCCTGAAACAGCGGGTGGCCACGTATCCATTCTCGCAGCTGTTCATCGGTTTGAATACCAACAACACTGGTAAGAAATTCACGGATTTCTGCTATCGGTTCCGGCAATGGGCTGCGAACCATCACAGGAACAGCTGCTTGCTGAAAAAACCGCCGCATTTTTTTGTGCAAACGGCTTGGGATGGGTTCTCGCCGAATAGGTTCAAGCTTGCCACGAAAGGCATCATAATCAATTTTCATATACCTATCACCTATAAATACCCTGAAACCTTGCGAGCGGGCGGATGGCAAAATACAGCCGCCAAAATCCAAGCCGCTGATGAAAGGAATCTTGTGATTTCAGCCAAGCGTGCTCGGATGGATAGTGCCAAAAATCAGGCGGCATCATTTGCAGCTGCTGAGCGGTTGGAGGGAGAACTGATTTTCCAAGAGCAACCCTGCACGCGGATTCATCCACGTAACCATCAAGTGAAACACCCCAAGATGAAGGTTTTTGAGCAACAAAAACTGGCCGAGGTGGAGAGGTATTTGCGGTTGAGAGAGCCACCGCCGTTCCAAAATTTGAGTTATCAAATTTGCCACGCCATTCTACAATCCGGTTCAGCTCTTGCTCACTTGGCGTGTAATCCTCCGTTTCCATTAAAACATTGTTTGCCAGTAGGGCTTTGTGAGATGTGGAGAAATCGCAGCACATCTCGCTCCTGTAAAACAGCTTTGGGTTATATGTGAGGTTGCTATAGGTACGGAATTGCCCTGCAAGAATATTGTTTCGTTTTCGGTAGAATCGCTCCCTTTCAAAATCAGTTCTTGCTTTTGAAATTTCATATTTTTCCAATCGCAGGTGATATGGGAACACAAGTGGCTCAAATTCATCTGATGCCTTAGAAAAACGGCGTGCTTTGGTGTTGTAATCAACCAGCCACCAAAGAGGTTTGTTAGGTGTGAATTTTTCCACCAGAACAGAACCACTGCTGGCCCCAATATTGCAGCTCTTTATCCCATCAACTTTCTGAACAACCCGCTTGAGCGAGTGCATAAATGCAATCTCTGTATCCGCATCCGTAACCCAGAATGGGAGGATTAGTGCTGCATGTATGTGTGGAATATTTGTGGCATCAAAGTTGCCTCTGTTGGCATCCCATTTGGTTCCAGATACATCTTTAGATGCAATCAACCCCGGCTTATCCTTTGGAGATATATCTGCTTGCTCGCCTTGATAGGTGGATGCGATGAATGATGAGATGGTTTTATATAGGAAAGTCTGAAAAACCTCGTGCTCTGAGCGGGTTGCGGTAGACTGAGCGGGACCTTGAAGGATGCCCGCCGATGCCCAAACAGCCCGCCTTTCCTGCGCTACGCCAGTCAATGAAGAAGAAACAG
>NZ_JBDOQR010000143.1:0-3951 GCF_039839315.1 Phaeobacter sp. CAU 1743
GACCTCGCAGCCTAAAACACCGACCCTTCACATGCCCGGAGCGCGCCGCCAGGGAATTTCCACAGCATTCGCGACACGACCTTCATCCTTTGAGAGTTTTACTCTCCGGTAAACCCGGGGCGGTTCAAAGTGGGTTTGCCAGTTCATGGCAACAACTCATGCTGTGAAAATACCATTTCGAAATCGCTCCTTTCTTGTGTTCGAAGGAAGGGGTGTAGCGGGCTGCACGTGCGAGGTGCGGCCCGCACCCAAACAGTAACGGATAGATTGCATCTGTCCATGGGCAGTTTTCCAAACAACTCGGAACAAGCGCCGGGGGACTTTCACGCTGAACATCACGGGACAGCGGAACACCAAGATCGTGCTGTCGTCGGGACCTGGCGCGGCCTGAGGGCAGTAGTACGCCCGACAAGCACGATCACCGGGGCGCAGGCGGGCGCCAGAGGCGGGCTATCCCGTCACCGCCAGTATTTCTCACCAGGGAGGGCAGCATGAGCCACAAGGCGACAAACTGGCTTGCAGACATTCCGCCGAAGGAGCTGACGAACGCCGAGTTCCGGATACTGTTCGTCCTGTGTGACTGCCACAACCCGTCTGCGGGCTGCTTTCCCAAGCAGAGCTACATCATGTCGAAGACGGGGCGTGGCAACAGCTCAGTGAACGACGCGCTGGCCGGGCTCGAGGGAAAGGGCTTCATTCGGCGTGAACAGCGCACTAATCCCAAGACAGGCAAGCGCGAGGCGACCCACTATATCTTGGGTTTTGAAATGGGCGGCTCCCAAGAGCCAACTCCAAATAGTGGAGATGGTGGGAAGGGACCAAAGCCGGAACAAAGCGGCGCACCAACTCCAAATAGTGGAGATGGGTCCATCTCCGGTTTTTCGACCGATCCATCTCCGGTTTTTGGGCAAAACCATCTCCGGAAAACCGGAGTTGTATATAAGGAAGAACCAGTAAAGGAACCAGTAAAGGAACCTTGCGCGGATCAATCCGCGCTCACGAATGATCCTTGTTCGGATGATTTGCTGAAAGAGTTCGAGCGGGTGTTTCCCAAGCTGGCGACAGAGAAGGCGACCCGCCGGGCGATCAGCAGGGCCTTGGAGGCCGGGGCTATCGCCGACCAAATCCTCGCAGCGGCCAAAGCCTATGCCGTCGAGCAGCAGGGCAACGCCCCGCGCTACATCCGCCGCAGTGATCGGTTTTTCGAGGATGGTTTCTGGCGGGCTTACATCCCGGCTCAGACAGCCACGCCCAGCGCGTCCGACGCTGATTTCGTCGAGCATTGGGCAAAGACCATCCGCAGCATCGACATGGGCCATTTCATGTTCGGCAAGATCAGCCTGGACACGGCAGCGAAGTGCATCCGTGCCGGGAAGGTGTCAGCTGCGGACTGTCGCAGCGCTGGGCTCAACATCACCGACGCCGATGCGCAAGCAATGCTCGAGGTGGCCCAATGAGCGTTCATGCTGACCCCGACACCCACGGGCACCGTTTCGGCGCTGTGGTCGTGACTGTCGATATCGCGCTGGGCGATTGCGTGATCCGCGCCCCGCAACCCTGCAAGGGGCCAGCAAAGACCACCGTGCGCAAGGCGCGGTTCAATTCCATCGACGAGATCCGCGAAGGCTGGCGAACACAGAACTGGCTGAGCCGGAAACCTCATGAACACCCACACGCCGGAGACACAGCCCGCGCGCTGAAATTCGCAGGTCAGCGCCTGAAAGCAGCACAGGAAAGGAAGCGATAGTGACAATGGACAACAGCGAAGACGAGAAGAGCGAAAACTACCGTGTGACCGCCGGGGAGCTGCGCCAGTTCATCGAGCGCTTTGAACGCCTGGACGCGGAAAAGCAGGACATCGCCGAACAGCAGAAAGAGGTAATGGCCGAAGCCAAGGCGCGCGGATACGACACCAAGGTCATGCGGAAGGTCATCGCCCTGCGTAAGCGGGATAACGACGACATCGCCGAGGAAGAGGCGGTCCTCGACATGTACAAAGAAGCGCTGGGCATGTGAGGGCAGGGCGATGGAACGCATGACCTTAGAGGAATTCCGGGCAACGCAGCAGGCACCGGGCGGCCCCGACAAGGACCGGCGCCGGGTGCGCGGCACCAAGCGGACCATCACGCCAGATGGTATCACCCACGACAGCAAGACAGAGGCCCAGCGCTGGGAGGAATTGAAGCTGTTGCAGGAAGCTGGTGAGATCTGCGGGTTGCGCCGCCAGGTCGATATCGGGCTGATCGGACGGGACGGGCCGGTCATGACAGACAGCGGGAAACAGCAGCGTGTCTACAAGGCGGATTTCGTCTATGTCGATAACGCGCTGGGCATCACCGTGATCGAGGATCGCAAGGGCCACGAAACCGACGTGTTCAAGCTGAAAAAGGCGATCCTTGCCGCGCAGGGTGTGGAGATCCATATCACAAGGGCCAAAGGGTAACCCATGGGCGTTGTCGAGGACTTGAAACACGAGAACGCGAACCTGCGGAAACTTCTCGACCAGGCACAACGCGCTGGGCAGCGTCAGCCGACGGCATCCGCGCCGACGCTGTTTCAACCCGACTTGCCTGCAGTCGTTCGCTACCCGCTGGCAGAGTTCGCCGCCGAGCGCGGGAAGAATGTGCCGCTGCCCGAAAGCGTGCAGGAGATCGCCGAGGTGATCGGTCGCAGGAACGCGGTCCGCCTAGTCGAGGGTACGCGGCCGACCGGCGGGCGGAAATGGCGCCGCCAGCTCTATGTTCCGGGCGACATGAAAGAGGATCATCGGATCGCCGCTATGATCGGCGTCGAGGCTGCGATGCTGCTGAGCAAGAGCCACGCCCATTGCATCCTTGAGCTGCCGAGCTGTCACGGACTGCGCAAGGCGTACATGTCCGATCATGCGCTTCGCCAGTGGGATGCAGGCGCGTCCATTTCAGAGATCGCGCACGAAATGGGCATCGAGATTAAGACCGCCCAAGGGCTGCTAGAACAGGCGGAGTATTGGCGCAAGAGGCTGTAAAGGACTGTGCGTGTTAGTTTTCTGGACTCGAAGAGCTTGCCGTGGAATGACTGTGACAATCAATGATTGTTTAGAGAATACTTTTCATGGTGGAAATTTCCCTTCCTTTATCGATCTCATACCAAACAAAAGGTGTCACTCCAATTGCCGACGTCGTCGAAGCGTTGCAGGCGACGGACGCGATTTCGAGAGACGCTATCTCGCTACTTCCAAGTCTTATAGACGGCTTGGAGATCGCGCGCTGCGATGTTGGCATCAAGAGGATATCGCAGGAAAGCCCTCTGCGAGAGGTGTTGTTTCTTACTCTTTTCGTGACTTTCCAAGACGACCTGAGCAGGGAGGTTCCCTTGCTGCTTGAGGAGTTGTTTGAGACGAGTTTCCCCGAAAAATACGAAACAATAGCAACTGTAGTCTTTATGGTTGTTGTCTTCTATGGGGTTAGTTTTGCGCGTGATGCGGCTTTGAAAACCATTGAGGATCACAGTCTCCGGAAAATGTTGAATGGTTTGCTGCAAGAGCTTTCACAAGATACAGGCAAGTCCGTTGACCAAATCATGGATATCTTGAAGGCAAAATTTGAAAAACCTACTGCTGTGAAGAGATTGCTTCGCAAATCGAGAAGTTTTTTTCTGCCGAGCAAGCGGGAAGAGAATGCGCCTCTCGTTGTTGACCGAACGGATATTCCAACCAGCGTTGTTCGGGATGTTCCCATGGTGTCGGGCATTGAAGAGGCATCGGATTTCGACCGTTATGAGGCATACTCAGATGTTCAACTTGAAATCCATGCTATGGACCGCGACAAGTCGGCTACAGGCTGGGCGGCGGGAATGTCCCGAACGATGTTGAAAAGCGTTTCGGGCGACGCTGCGGATTTCATGGTTATGCGGCTTGATCCAACGGGTCAACCAGCGCATCATTTTGTGGGTCGCGGTGTTTTTCCAATGCGG
>NZ_JBDOQR010000144.1:0-3884 GCF_039839315.1 Phaeobacter sp. CAU 1743
TCTTTGTGGACGTCCAGCCCCACGTAAAGCGTTTTCGTCATTGGTCTTTCTCCTTCGAACTCTTCCGTGTTCGTCAGAAAACCACATCTGCGGCTCGCCCGCCGCAAAACGCTCATCTGGTCTAAGCCCCTTGGTTTACTGTTTTGGCCACCTGTATTCGCCTGTGAGGAGGATATGTGCCCATCCGAGGGGTGAGGTATGTGCCAGTAGCATTGGTGAGCAATCCAACCCGTCGCGTTTTCGTGCGGCGACAGCTTGACCAAGGTGTTTGCTGTTCCAGTGGATGACGATGGCGGCGAGGAGGTTGAGGCCTGCCATGCGGAAGTGCTGACCTTCGGCGGTGCGGTCGCGGATTTCACCTTGGCGACCGATGCGGAGGGCGTTTTTCAGGGCGTGGTGTGCTTCGCCTTTGTTTAGCCCGATCTGAGCGCGGCGCTGCATGTCGGCGTCAAGTAGCCAGTCGATGATGAACAGCGTCCGTTCAACGCGTCCGATTTCTTTGAGGGCTTCGGCCAGCTCATGCTGGCGGGGATAGGCTGAAAACTTTCGCAGCAGTTGACTGGGCGGCATGACGCCCGCGACCATGGTAGCGGCACTGCGCAGGATGTCGGGCCAGTTGGTGGTGATGATGCTTTGCCTGACCTTGCCACCAATCAGGCCTTTCAGTTCCTTCGGGACAGCACTTGGATCGAAGACATAGAGCCGCTTGGAGGGCAGATCACGGATGCGCGGAATGAACTGGAAGCCCAGAAGGGCTGTGACGGCGAAGACATGATCGGTGAAGCCGCCGGTGTCAGCATATTGTTCGCGGATATTTCTGCCGGTCTCATTCATCAGCAGGCCATCGAGGATGTAAGGGGCCTCGCTCACGGTCGCCGGGATGGTTTGAGTGGCAAAGGGGCCGAACTGATCGGAAACATGGGTATAGGCTTTCAGCCCCGGTTCATTGCCATATTTGGCGTTGATCAGGTTCATTGCCTCACCTTGACGTGTGGTTGGAAAGAACTGCCCGTCGCTGGAGGCGGTGGTGCCGCCACCCCAGAAACGGGCCATGGGCAGGGTGGATTGCGCCGCGATCACCATGGCCAAGGCGCGGTTCAGCGCGTCGCCTTCAACATGCCACCGTGAGATGCGCGAGAGCTGGGAATAATCATGGGTGCTGGTGGCTTCGGCCATCTTGCTGAGGCCGAGGTTCAGGCCTTCCGCCAGCAGCACGGTCAGCAGTCCGATCCTGTCAGTGCAAGGTGCTCCGGTGCGTATATGGGTGAAGGCTTCCGTGAAGCCTGTGGCATTGTCCACCTCCAGAAGCAGATCGGTGATCCGCACATCGGGCAACCTTTTGTATAAATCCAGAACAAGTTCATGGGCCTCGGCGGGCACTGCGGCGGTGAGCCTGTCGATCTTCAGCATTCCGTCCTCAATAGAGCCACCCGGAATTGCCCCGGCACGGGCAGCGCGTGCCAAGCGTTTCAGTCCCTCAATCATACGGGTTTTGCGATCTCCCAGCCAATCCGCCGGGTCGAAGGGCACTGCCAATCTGGGTGTGGCCCGCGCCTCTGCTATTGGCACCAGCGCCTGCTTCAGGTCGGCATAGCGCCGGGACTGCACCAACCAGATATCGCCGGAGCGAAAGGCATCGCGCAGATGGAACAACACGGCGACTTCCCAAAGCCGATGGTCATCGGGGGGCTGCGCATGAAGGTGCTGGTGCCATTTGGAACTGCGGCGCAGAAAGGTTGTTGGCCGAACGGTCTCTTGTCCGCCCTTTGCGACAAGCCGAGTAGCTTCGACCAAAGGTTCGGCGACCGATGCTGCCTGAATATCGAGCGCCCTCAACATGCGCGGCGCGTAGCGCCGGAACCGATGATAGCCTTGGGCGACATGGGCCAAGGGATTGGCAGCCATTGTACTGGTCAACTGCATCGCCGTGGCGACAAGTCCTTCCAGATCACGCCAACCGCAGGCGGTCGTAACCGCGCTCTCAAGGGGTGCGCCATCGCCATGCGCTTCCAGGAGAGCGGCCCCCAAGCCTGAGAAAGAACGAAGTGTGTCCTGCAATGCTGCTTTGGCGCCGGTAATCTGCACATCACATAACCTCTTGGCATCGCGCCAGGTTTTACCCACGATCCGATCATGGGTCTCAATCACTGCATCAGCTATCGCAGCCTGCCATTCCACAGCACAGACGGTCATGATCGCCCACCGCCGATCGCTGGAAATGTCGCGCAAATCATCCGAGAAATATCGTTCGCCTTGGCGACGAAGTCGGGTGATCCGGTGGGGTGGAACGCCATCAAGGGCAGCGGTCGCAAGCCCGAGACCTTGCAGAAACTCCAACCGGTCCAGCAGGCGGTTCGCGTCTGCCGAGTTCTTGCCAACCTCAAATTGGCGCAACCAGACAAAACGGCTGACCCGGTCATCGACGTCTTCCGAAAGCAGGGCATCCAGCCTGCCTCTCATGGGCGCGTCGAGACGGTCGGCGATGCGCGTTTCCATCCGACGTTCGGCGGCGACAAGCGCATCAGCGCAGAGCCGTTCGATCACCGACACCCCGGGCAGAATGGTCTGGCTCCGGCGGCATTCTGTCACGAACCGACGCGCCAGCTCCTCATTAGAGCGCGCAACCTCAGCCTCAGTTTCAAGCCAAACCTTCAGGTCGCGGGCACCACGTCCGGTAAACATCTTGTAGCCATAGATCGCTCTAAGCTCGATCAGATGATCCCGCCGAGTCTCTTCGCGGACGGCGTAGCCCTCCAACTCAACCGCTTGCATTCCCAGCTGAGCCGCGATGAACCTGATCGCTTTTTCTGGGATGACCTCTCCAGCCGTCAGGAGGCGGCCGGGGTGTCGAAACGCGCAAAGCTGAAGGGCAAACCCAAGCCGGTTTTGTGATCGTCTTCGCAGACGAACATGTTCGATGTCATCATCGGCCAACGTGTAATGGTGAAGTAGTGCCGCTTCACTGGTTGGCAGATCAAATAGTGTCGCGCGCTGGCGCTCGGTCAGAATGGTGCGATGCGCCATGCTTCTTTTGCTTTCATGGGAGGTATTGAGTATATTTATTTATGATATGAGATAAGGAATAAATCCGTTGCCCGAAAGCGACCGCCGAACCCAAGCATCACAAACCAACGTATAAGATAAAGCCATGCTGATAGGATACGCCCGGGTTTCCAAAGCCGACGGTAGTCAATCCCTCGATATGCAGCGGGATGCACTGATCGAAGCGGGCGTGGGGGCCGATGGCATCTATGAAGATCAGGCCTCAGGT
Organism: Phaeobacter sp. CAU 1743; assembly: GCF_039839315.1. Lineage (NCBI taxonomy): Bacteria > Pseudomonadati > Pseudomonadota > Alphaproteobacteria > Rhodobacterales > Roseobacteraceae > Phaeobacter > Phaeobacter sp. CAU 1743. The sequence continues at coordinate 3,272 of NZ_JBDOQR010000144.1, forward strand.
AAGCGTGACACCCGGCCCGGTCTCGATGCCTGCCTCAAAGCACTGCGTAAAGACGATGTCCTTGTCGTCTGGAAGCTCGACCGCCTCGGCCGCGACCTCAAACATCTCGTGACAATCGTGCAGGAGCTGACCGATCGCGAAATCGGCCTGCGCGTCCTCACGGGCCAAGGCGCGCAAATCGACACCACCACCGCTGCAGGGCGGTTGATATTCGGTATCTTTGCAGCCCTGGCAGAATTTGAACGGGAACTGATCCGTGAGCGCACCGTCGCAGGCCTCAAAGCAGCCCGGGCGCGAGGCCGAAAAGGGGGGCGGAAATTTGCGTTGACCAAAGCCCAGGTGCGCCTCGCGCAGGCAGCCATGTCCAGCCGCGATACCTCTGTCTCGCAGCTCGCCGCAGAGCTCGGCGTCAAACCCGTCACCATTTACAGATATGTCGGCCCCAACGGGGAACTCAGAGAAAACGGAAAACGCGTCTTGGACGCCTAGACCAGATGAGCGTTTTGCGGCGGGCGAGCCGCAGATGTGGTTTTCTGACGAACACGGAAGAGTTCGAAGGAGAAAGACCAATGACGAAAACGCTTTACGTGGGGCTGGACGTCCACAAAGACAC
>NZ_JBDOQR010000145.1:0-3852 GCF_039839315.1 Phaeobacter sp. CAU 1743
CCCTCACGGGCATGCTGGCTGCGGGTGAGTTCGGTCCAGGCCATCGTGGTCTCCGTTCAGTGTCGTACCCGAACAGAAACACAACCTCCTGAACTCACTCAATTAGTTTCAAATCGGGCTCTCAAAGGCTGGGCGTTCTGGCTCATGTGCTGCCCTCACATGCCCAGCGCTTCTTTGTACATGTCGAGCACCGCCTCTTCCTCGGCAATGTCGTCCTTGTCCCGCTTACGCAGGGCGATAACCTTCCGCAGAACCTTGGTGTCGTATCCGCGCGCCTTGGCCTCTGCCATCACCTCTTTCTGCTGTTCGGCGATATCCTTCTTTTCCGCGTCCAGGCGCTCGAACCGTTCGACGAACTGGCGCAGCTCTCCCGCGTTTGCGCGATATGCTGAACTCTCGGCCTCTTCCCGTACCTGCCTGTCAGCGTCGGTTTCCCGCATATGGGTGTCTTTCTGACCGGCCGCGTGCAGGCCTGCCATTTCGAGCAGACGCGCGGGAACCTCTGTCGCGACGATCTCGCGGCGCCCTACGTGGTCGGATGCGGTGACGATCCCCAGCTCTTCCAGCGCCTCGAGCAGGCGGGCGGCCTTGTTGTATCCGATGGCAAGGGAACGCTGCACATAGGAGGTGCTGGCCTTCTGGTCCTGAATGAGGATTTGCGCGGCCTTGGCGAGCAGAGAGAAATCAACGGGCGTCTTGCTCAACTCGTCGTAAACGTCGGGGCCCTTGTATGTGGTATTGCCAACCGAAATTGAAATCCCGTTGCCAAGATCCGCATGGTTCGGGTCTGCCTTCTGGATCGGGCCGATGATTGCCTTGATCGCCGCCGTTTTGTCCTCGCTCTCGCGGATCTCTGACCAGCGCGGCGCCAGGGCGGCCCAATAGGCGTTTACGTCGGCCATATCCGCCAGCCGGTCCCGAAGAGACGGGGCAAGGTCAAGTAAACGCTCACAGCGCCCGAAATCAGCCCCGTCAAGGGGGTAAGCGCCAGTTTGACGACCCGACCCCGCCAAGCGGGCCGCGATGGCCTTTGCAGAGGCTCCATTGCCCCCTTCTTCCTTCCAGAGGTCCAGACCCGGTATTTGATCAAGCACGGCGTTTCCTTTCCTGTTCAGCCTTGAGGCGCTGGCCTGCGAATTTCAGGGCGCTTGCCATGTCTCCGGCGTGGGGGTGTTGGTGAGGCTTCCGGCTCAGCCAGTTTTGTGTTCGCCAGCCTTCGCGGATCTCGTCGATGGAGTTGAACCGCGCGCTGCGCATGACGGTCTTTTCCGGTCCCTTGCTGGGCTGCGGGGCGCGGATCACGCAGTCGCCCAGCGCGATATCGACAGTCACGACAACATCGCCGAAACGGTGCCCGTGGGTGTCGGGGTCTGCGTGAACGCTCATTCCGCCACCTCGAACATCGCTACCGCATCGGCGTCGCTGATTTTCAGCCCAGCGCGGCGGCAGTCTGCGGCTGACACCTTCCCGGCACGGATGCACTTCGCTGCCGTGTCGAGGCTGATCTTGCCATAGAAGAAATGGTCCATATCAACGCTGCGGATGGTCTTTGCCCAATGCTCGACGAAATCAGCGTCGGACGCGCTGGGCGTGGCTGTCTGGGCCGGGATGTAGGCCCGCCAGAAGCCATCCTCGAAAAACCGATCACTGCGGCGGATGTAGCGCGGAGCGTTGCCCTGCTGCTCGGCTGCATAGGCCTCGGCTGCGGCAAGGATCTGGTCGGCAGTGGCCCCGGCTTCCAAGGCCCTGCTGATCGCCCGGCGTGTCGCCTTCGCTGTCGCCAGCTTGGGAAACACCCGCTCGAAGTCCTTCAACAAATCATCCGAACAAACATCCGTTGAGGGCGCGGATTGGTCCGCGCAACTTGTTTGTTTTTCTTTTTGTTTGTTGTTCTTTCTTAAGGAGCCGGTTTTACCGGCGGGCGGGTTCAACCGGCGGGCGGGTTTTTCCGGCTCACGGTGAGGCGTTTGTGGCGCTGTTTCACCGGTAGCCGGTTTTTCCGGCTCACGGTGATTATCGCAATCCCCTGCATCTTGTGGATCGTCACCCCCTGCGTCCACTTCATCTAGTGGCTGCGGCTCGTCGAAGACCTCCCAGATATAGCCCTCAAGGCGCCCGTTTTCGCCATTCTTGGCATGGACGCGCAGATATCCGGCGTTGATCACCTCGCGGCGGATGCGCTGCCACTTGTCCTTTTTGCAGCCAAGAATCCGCTGACACTCCGACACGTAGAACGTCCAACTGTCAGAGCACGACATGATGTAAACCAGCAGCATCCGCGCTTCTGGCGAGATCGTCACATCGCGGATCAGCGAGTTCGGGATGGTCGAGAATGCCGTGCGGCGGCGGATGCTGACCGATGGTTCTTTCTTCGCCGTCATGACCGCCCCCAGATCCGCGCAATGGCGCGCGAGAACAGGTTTCCGACGCGGGCAGCGGCAGGAGCGGTCGAAGCGACTGCCTGCTTTACGTTTTGCGATAGCTCTTGATGCTGCGTGAACCTAGCGCCAGACGGCAGCGCGACGTATTCCACGCCCATTCCATCCCGCAGCCCATCAAGCGCGCTGGCGAGCGAACGATCCTGAAAATCCATGAGGCTATCCGCAAGGTCGACGGCGCTCCGCCGGTCGAGGCGCAGCCAGATCGGCGGACCATTCTCGAGGCTGAACGAAATCACCTGCTCCCCGGTTTCGGGATAAACGCGGGTCACGCCGCGCAGCGATGCATTGACGGCGTTCGGGCTTCCTGCTGGATGCGGCTTGGGTTCTGGCCACGAAAAGCCGTGCAGCTTTTCTCCTCTGCCGGGCGGTTCCTTCAAGATCTCGTGCGTCAAAGCCTTCACGCGTTGCGTCTCGGCGTGTTCGGCGCGGGTGTCGCGCCTTTCCTGCGCATCCCTTACGGCTGCACAGGCCTGCTCTCTGGGATTCATGGTTAGACCCTCCCTATGAACTCGGTGCGCCCGTGGCCCTCTGCTGTGAACAGATGCCAGGCGCAGTTGTCTTTTCCGGTGTGCTTGCTGCCCTCGATCCACTTGACCCGCCCGACCGATACGATCTTGCGGCAGTGGCGCAGGTACGGGCGCGCCTGCATTGTGTGGCACCAGTCCGCATCGAACAGGAGCCAAGTCGGGCACATCGCCGCCCAACGCAGAATGAGCTGGTGAAGCAGCTCGCGCGTCCATGGCGGGTTAGTGATGATGAAATCCAGCGGGCGACCGGGACGGATGGTCGGCGACCAGGTCAATGCATCGCCATGCATGACGTCGCCGCGCGCTGGGTTGATATCGACGGCCCCGGCACAGGTGCCCCCGATCCGCGCGAGGAAGTCGACCAGGCGCCCGTTTGCGGCGCAGGGTTCGACGAACCGGAACCGGGCGGGCAGATGCGGCGCCAGTATCGGCACCGGCCCCCAGGGCGTGCGGTAGAGGTCGTTTTTCCTGCGCTTGAAGGAGCTGCGCTTACCCATGGGCCGCACCTCCTGAGAATGGCTGACGGTGACGGGAAAACCCGCCTCTGGCGCCCGCCCGCGCCCCGGTGATCGCACTTGTCAGGCCTACTTCTGCCCTCAGGCCGCGCCGGGTCCCGACGTCAGCACGATTTTGGTGTTCCGCTGTCCCGTGATGTTCAGCGTGAAAGTCCCCCGGCGCTTGTCCGGTGTTGCGCGGCGAGGAAGCAGCCCCGCCGCGCGCATTCATCACACCCAAGGAGAACGAAACAGCGTGATGAAGCAGTGTCCCAACGATTGGTGTAATTTCCGCCGTTAGCGCGGGCTGAGCGGAGCCTTTTCGTAGCGAAGCGAGGCCCGCGCGGGCCGCTTGGCGGCCACGGTTGTTCTTCGGCTAAAGTTTGGTTT
>NZ_JBDOQR010000146.1:0-3786 GCF_039839315.1 Phaeobacter sp. CAU 1743
ACGGCTGGGAAACCCTCTCTCAGCCCCTCGAACCCATGCCCCTTGACCTCGCAGCCTAAAACACCGACCCTTCACATGCCCGGAGCGCGCCGCCAGGGAATTTCCACAGCATTCGCGACACGACCAGATTACCAATGTCATGCTTTGTAGCGTTCTTCGCGTCGGTGGAATAAATCGCCCCCTGAGGATATGCACGTGATTTCTCGGCTAACGGAGCAATCGAGTAAACTCGAAGGCTACCATCCTCAACTTTCCAGAACCAATCGGTGGGGGTCAGGCAGCAACAGTCGACGAAGCTAGCAATGTCTTTGGGAGACGCAAACTCGAACCCATAGGGAGAATTGTTCCCGTGCCATTTTGCTGTAAGCAAGGGAAACCTACCGTTTGATGCCGCCTTAACATCGTCATGTGTGTTTCCAACATACATCACCTCGGACGGCACCCAGCCATGCTGTTGGAGGATGAATTTCATGGCCGACCCGTGTTGCTTGTAGTCCATGTCGCGCCCACCCTGATAATAAGGTAGTTTTTGCCCAACGAGCTCCGACAGATACTCCTCGTATGGTCGTTGAGTTGCGCCTCCATCAGTCTTCAAAACCCAAGGGCTATTGCTAACCAGAACGGGTTGAACTCCTCGTTTAACCAAGAACTTAAGTAGTTTCACGGCTTCAGACAGCAGGTCACCATCAATTTCACCTGCATGCGCTAGAACATCATGCAGAGAGAAAATCATTCCTTTGAGGTTATGCATTTCTTTTCCTAGGTGCTTAAATCAATGAAAGCTGAACTGCTTCTTCGTGCAAATGGCTTACAAGAGTCCGGATGAAGGCGTCGTGGTCTGTCGGCAGAGTGAAGAAGGCTCCAACTTGACGGTATTCCACTGGGACCCAGTCAAAGCGCTGCTGCAGTGTCGTTCGCGCCAACACAATGGGGCGGCCCATATTATAGGCGAACTTGACTGTGTGTGCTGTTCCGCTCTTTGCGGCCCATTCCACAGGGAATACCGTTTTACCCAAAGCAGCTTGTATGCGGTTTCGCCTAACGAAGTTCTTCGCGCTAACACCATCTGAGGGGAGGTACTCAGTGACAACTGCGCCACCGGCTTCAACGAGCTCGCTCCGAAGTTTCTGTGAACCTCTGGGGTAATCCGCAAGAATCCCGGACCCTAGAACAGCCACCGTAGGCATGCCGGCACGAATGCTGCTTTGGTGCACCATTTGATCAATTCCATCGGCCAGTCCACTAACTGTCACAGCCTGTAACTTCGGAAGGCAGTACCCGAGATAGTCGGCAAGCCACAAACCGTCGCTGCTGGTTTTTCGTGACCCGACTGCTGTTATGGAGGGCTTGGAAAGCACAGACACGTCTCCTTCAACGAACAGCCACTCTGGGAAGTCTTGAAGGTCATGAAACCCCATCGGAAACTCATCCTGAAATGGAAAAAGAACTGATATGTTCTTTGAGAAAAGAAAGTCCAGATTTCGCCTGGCGGTATCAAGAAGGCCCTGTTGAGAACCGAGTGTTTCAAGTGCTTCATTGATCCGTGGAAATCTATCGCCCGCCTCCAATTTTTGCTCAGGGCGGTTATTGCGCAAGTCTTTAAAAAAGCTCGAAAAACCTACATTCTGCCGCGAGACAGACTTTAGTGTCTCAAAACCCACTCCCCTCAGGTTGCTGAGAGCCAGAAACCCGAGAGTTTCACTGTTATGATGGTCGGTTGGTAGAGACAAAAGCGATTAGGTCCTGCAAATTTTTTCTTCTGGTTTCGGTCACAACTCATTGCAAAAGCGATAATCTTCGCTCGCCATCTAGCGTGTTGTCCCAGTCCTCTCAGCCAGAGTTTGTGGGTGCAAACGCCAAAAAGGTCAAGCACAGGGGGCGACGACTCGACGCAATGTCGACTATTGGGCTGTCAGACCGGACTTGAAATCCTACTGGTCCAGACTTTGCAAAGCCTACTTTCTGCGCTTGGCAGCCTTCAAGTTGGGGTTGGCTAGGTGTCAGTTTTTTTTGCTAGATCGGCGGGCCAGTGCAGTAGGACGCGTGCTGCCCACTTTAAGCGCACGTTCCAAATATTGTTGGCTCCTGGGTTCAGTGAAATTAGATGAAATAGGCCGGGTTCGTCACCTGCTTTAATCTGTTTTACCCATCCCATGCCGGTCTCATCTTCGCATACACAGCGATGGCCGATGATGTCAGAGGGAACGCTGTCATGTCCGTTTCGGCTGTAGAAAAGAAGATCCCCGTCTGAGTAGACCGGCTCCATGCTGTCTCCCTCGACCTCCACGGCAACAATACCATGCGGGGATAGGCCTGAGGGGCACTCGACCTGTGGACCGCCGCCCTTGGGGTAGGCGTCGAACACCGGCACTTGGGCGCCTGCTCCGACTTTCCCCGCAATTGCGATTGTGGGTTTATCCTCTGGTCTTCCGTCTGCCCAGCTCATTACTTCCTCAACGGTCATGTCGAGGGCTTGCGCAATGCGGACTGCTGACGAGAGCTTTGGGGAGGCTGCTTTTCCTCTCTTGAGGTCTCGGACGAATGATTGGTGCAGGCCTGCCGCCTCGGAAAGTGGGGCGTCTTTCAATCCGCGGACCTCCATGATGCTGCGGAGGCCTGCTAGGAATTTTTCACTCTCATTCACCATTGGGGAACTCTACCCACATAAGTGAAAAGTCGGTACTGGGAAGTTTACCCTTGCAAAAACGGGTAAACTTACCCAGTAAAGCTATATGGAACAGTTTCTCGAAGAGATCAAAGCCTACGCGGTTGCTGTAGGCCGAAGCCCGCAGCACATCTTGCGTCAAGCCATCGGCGCCAACTGGCGCCAGTGGAAAGCCTGGAACGCGGGACAGTCGAGCCCGACCCTGCATACCGTGGACAAGATCCGCCGCTACATGGCCGACAACCCCGCGCCAGAAAACACGCCGGAGGCTGCCGCATGAGCCGCCCGCGTCTGACCCTGATTGTGAACAATGATCTGCCATGCAGCGATGATGCGCGTGGCGCTGGGCAAAAGTCTTGGTCAAATAAGTTTGACCCATACGCGCTAAAGGGCAGGGCGCCTGACCTTTGGTCGACCTATTTCCGCGCTCGCTTTCACAGCCCGCGCGAGGTTGCGCTGTTCTGCGATGTCAGCTTTCAGACCGCGCTGAACTGGTGGGGGGCGGTGACCGCCCCCGCAAGCCATATTGCATTGCTCGTCATGCTGACAGATCCCGGCGCGCCGGAGTTTTTCAGTCAGGCGTTGGAGGTGGCGGCATGAGTGGGCGGCGTTCTAAGCACGTGGTTTCCTGGCGCGGAACCTGCGCCCCGGTGCCAAGGAATGGGTGGCAGCGTCTGGTCTTCGATAGCTCTGACGGCTCAATACTTGAGTTGGATCTATCGGCAGAGACTGCCGGATTGGTTGTCGAGTCGTTGCGGTGCTTTCAGAATGAGCGGCTTCGTGGAGAGAACCTCCAATCTTCAAAGTCGTCCGAGATCCCGCACTCAGAAGGATCGAGGGCGCCTGGCCAATCGCAACTCCCGCCTGCCAGTTCTTCAATAGCGATCTGGGGGGAGTAGTATTGCCCCAGGAACTCGTCGCCAAAATAGACGCAGAACTTTCCTCTTTGCAGTACAATAGACCACTGCCCATGAGGCGTGGTGAAGTGGGCAAAGTGAACCGCCCCGGGTTTGCCGGAGAGTTTTTTGTTCAAAACTTAGGCGACGTGATCAAGAGCGTTTATGCTTGCGTAGAAAGTTTCCTCCACTTCTTGCGGCGGCCGATAGCCGATGGCGCCATGT
>NZ_JBDOQR010000147.1:0-3634 GCF_039839315.1 Phaeobacter sp. CAU 1743
GCCCGATCCGCCCAGCTCCAGGCGTTTGCGCGACCGCAGACGCCGCTCGGCGCGAAAAACGCTTGTCCAGCGGGCAAAATCAGGCGATCTTGACGTCAGACGGCAGGCCACTTGGGGAATGTCGGCTAAAAGTCCTGCCACTTATCCAAGGCTGCGTTTCCATGCGCGGTGGCCGCCGATACGGCTTCACCCATTTCCCAGTCGTCACTTCCGTGGCGAGTCGGCTGTGACGTCGAGACCGCGTACATGGGCGTGACCTTTGCTCCACCCGAGATCTTGAAGTGGGCGACCCGCTCGGCCAATTTGGTGGCATCGCTTTTCAGCATGTGACTTGCGGCAGTGGCCTCTTCCACCATGGCTGCATTTTGCTGTGTCACCTTATCCAGTTGCACAACGCCGGTGTTGATTTCTCCGAGTGCTGTGGATTGCTCAACTGCGCCCTCGGCGATGTCACTGACCAGTTTGGAAATATGGTTGACCCGATCAACGATACTGGTGAGCGCTTCGCCCGCCTTGCCCACAAGGTCCACACCACGTGTTACCTGTTTGCTGCTGTCGGTGATCAACGTCTTGATCTCGGTTGCCGCATCGGCGGACCGTTGCGCCAGGCCACGGACCTCGGAGGCGACGACTGCAAACCCCCGTCCAGCCTCACCGGCCCTTGCAGCCTCGACCCCAGCGTTTAGGGCCAGAAGGTTAGTCTGGAAGGCAATGTCGTCAATCACGCTTATGATTTGAGCGATATGGGTAGAGGATTCCTCGATCTCTGTCATTGCAGCAACAGCACTCTGAACAACCTTGCCGCTGTTCTCAGCCTCAGTGCGGGCTTCGCCCATGATGTTTTCAACGCTGCGAGCACCATCGGCAGCCGATTTCACTGAAGCTGTTAGCTCGTCAATCGCAGCAGCGGTTTCTTCGAGAGTCGCGGCCTGACTTTCCGTCCGATGGGACAGATCATCGGAGGACTGACTGATTTCAGCCGCACCGTTTTGGATACTCCCAGAGGTTTCGATGACCTCTGTCACTGTTGCACTCAAGGTGGAGACCGTCGAATTGAAATCCCGGCGTAGTTGCTCATAGTCAGCAGGGAAGGTGCGCTGGATCTGCGCGGTTAGGTCACCCTGGGCCAGATCAGACAGGCGATTGCTGAGTTCACGAACCACCTCCGCCTGCTCGGCATCCTTTACTTTTTGCGCGGCTTCCAGTTCCTTTTCGCGGATCAAGGCTTTGCGGAAGACGTCGAGTGCGCGCGCCATCGCACCGACTTCATCGCCACGACTTTGTCCCCTGATTTCAACTGAGGTATCCCCTTCGGCCAGTTGACCCATTGATTGGGTGATTGCTCGTACTGCATTCCCAATATTGGCTCCAACCCAGAGAGCGATGACGGACCCCAGCAAGATGGCCGCAGCAACTGCGCCCAAAATCTGGATTTCAGCGCTTTTTGCCGTCGCAACATTGGCTTTTTGGCGCTCCTCCATCAAAGCATGTTCGATCGACATGAACTCTCCCATGAGCTCTCGAAACTGATCGAAGAAGAACTTTCCTCGGGCCTCGCCAACCAATCTCGCCATGTCATCCATGGTTTCTGAGTTGCCGATCGCGCGGCGTAGATCCAGCATCGGCTCAACAACATTGGTGCGCCATTCCGAAATTGTCTTGTTGATTTCCGCAAGGCGCGCGACTTGAGCGGGGTTATCGCTGACCGTTTCGGAAAGCTCAGTAACCAGCGTCTCAAAGCTTTGCTGACCTGCTTCATAGGGTTCGAGGAAGGCAGGGTCACCAGCGAGCAGGAACCCACGCATACCGGTTTCCATGTCCACGGCAGCGCCAAGAATTTTCTGCGCTTCGCCGATAACTGTATGGGTATGGTTGACCCATTTCACGGCATTTTCGATGCTCTCCGTGGTGGGGGTGCCAAATTCCATCAGTTGGGAGAATTCTTCCGACCTCTGGTCGAGCAGGGTTCGCTCAGCCAGAATAAATTCCGATATCAAACCGCGAAACCCATCGAAGTATACTTTGCCTTCGGCTTTTTGGATTTGGCGCGCCAGATCCACCATGGTTTCGGAATTTCCGATCGAGCGGCGTAGCTTGATCTGCTGTTCGGCGATTTCAGTTTGCCATTTCCTGAGTACTTCTTCTGCTTCGGTCAGACGCTGAACCTGAGGTGGGTTATCGCTGACAACCTCACGGAGCTGAGCAAGTGTGGAATAGGCTTTTTCCTCACCGGTGTTGTAGGGCGCAAGAAACTGCTCTTCGCCGGCAAGGAGGTAGCCTCGCATGCCGGTTTCCATATCTACAGCGGACGCGACAATGGCGTCAGCTTCCTCAAGAACGGTTTGAGTATGCCTCACCCAGCCAGATGTTTCTGACATCTTGTTGAGGTCCACTTTTGCAATGACACCGATACCAAGTGTCAGCAGCAATGGAGCGGCTACCGCAGCCAGAACCTTGGTTTTGGTGCTTAAGTTCGCAAAGGACAGCTTTCGCGCCTTCGACAGCTGCGGCGCTGCTACATTGTCCATACTCATGCCCCCTTCGGACCAAAATCATAAAAACTCCGCAAGTCGTGACACAAAACCGTTACCAAGCCGTGTCTTGCGGAATTTTGCATAAGGATAGGGCGTATATCCAAAAGGATAGGATTGCCGAGAAGGGCATGGAAAACGGCCAGGCCGTGCAGTACCGCTTTTCCCATCGCGGCAGCGACGTCCGCAGCAACAATGCCTAGTCTGGATGAGCATCTGCGCTGCTCGCAATCGGCAGTTCAGCATCTCACTCAGGAAGCGAGACCCAAAATCCTTGGTTGCGTGTATCGAGATTACGTAACGACGCATCCATTCACACAATGCAATATTTATGATAAATTTACGAAATTTTGGGGGAGCGGAATGTACAGGACAATCTATCTGAGTGCTGCCAGTCACATGTTCTCAACCGAGGACTTGAACGCCATTCTTTCCGTCTCGCGTAGAAACAATCAGTCGGATGGTATAAGCGGATTGCTTCTCTATCATGAGGGCTCGATTTTGCAGGTTCTTGAGGGGGATCAGAGCAGGGTCGATGCCTGTTTCGAACGCATCAAGATGGATGGCCGCCACAGGGGATTGTTGAGACTGTTCCATGGCAAAGTAGACCGAAAAGTCTTCCCTAATTGGTCAATGGGTTTCGCCTGGCCCAACGACATAAAAGACGGGGCAGACGCGAGCCTGAAAGGCCTTGATCAAGTTGTCAAAGAGCTGCCAAGTCTCCACTCCGTTGACCGACGCTCTGCTATACTAATCCGCTCGTTTTTTGCTTCGCACGGTGATCTGGCGGCTCTACTAGTTTCCTAGCAATCCGCTGGCACAGCATTTACCCGCTCTGAAGCATGCTGGAGGTTTGTGACTGGGATAAGAACTCTTCAGCCTCGCGAGGTGAGAGTGGCCGAGCGTGGAAGAAACCCTGTGCAAAATCGACGCCAAGGTCGCGGACATACTCGAATTGCGCCAGCGTCTCCACGCCTTGGGGATGTCCCGGTTGATGTTGAAGTTTGCCTGAAGGGTGGCGTTGCTTTCCCTGAGCCGTAGGCTCGGGGTGATCAAACCGAAAGGAAAGCAACACCATGAAGAAGACTACGACATCGCAGGCG
>NZ_JBDOQR010000148.1:0-3614 GCF_039839315.1 Phaeobacter sp. CAU 1743
GCAAAGATCAAGGAATTCAGAGCCATAGCGACCCGCTACGAAAAGACAACGTCCAGCTACGCCGCCAATTGGCATCTCGCGGCTGCCATCATCGCCTCACGATGAATGTCCACAGACCCTAACATGAGTAGAGTCATCATACTCGTAAATCACATCTGCCACTAATCAACCTGATGCATCGAATGGGCTTTGTTGATGGCATGGATGCCCCCTCCCGACGGCATCACAATGTGCCAAGGTGATGTTTGTTGAAGACATCACAGAAGGAGAGAGCATCCATGTCCGAAGTTACCATCATCGGGATCGATCTTGCAAAGCGCGTTTTTCATCTGCACGGCGCGCGCGTTGATGGATCCGTCGCCTTCCGCAAAAAGCTTTCACGGCTTCAGTTGCTTGCATTCTTTGCCCAACACCCGAGATGCATAGTTGCCATGGAAGCCTGCGCCACGGCGCACGGCTGGGGCCGTGAATTTGAAAAGCTTGGGCATGACGTGCGTAAGCGGTGTCTGGAAGGCACTGGGGTTTCAGCTTGACGGCTGGAAGTTCCAGGGAAGGAGGTGGTCGATCCGGCTGGCTGGATGACCGGTCGCGATGGCTTCGAGGGTGGCCTTGAGGTAGGCGAAGGGCTCAACCCCGTTAATTTTCGCCGTGGCGATGAGCGAAGCAATGCGCCCCCAGGCGCGTCCGCCTTCGTCGTGGCCTGCAAAAAGTGCGTTCTTTCTCGTCAGGGCAATTGGGCGGATCAGGTTTTCGACAGCATTGGAATCGATCTCGACCCGGCCGTCGTGGAGGAAGGTCCGCAGCCCGTCCCATTGACGATGAATGTAGGTCAGCTTCTCTCCGAGGCGCGACTTTGAGGAGATCCGGCAGCGCTGGCTTTGCAGCCATTCTCCGAACTCGGCCACGAGGGGTGCGGTGCGGGCCTGCCGGGCTGACAGCCGCTGGCCGGGCCCCATGCCGCGGATCTCGGCCTCGATGTGATAGAACTCGGCGATGCGGCGCAGGCCCTCGGCGGCGATTTCCGAACCGTCGCGGTCGAAGACCTCCTTCAGTTTGCGACGCGCATGGGCCCAACAATGTGCGACCGTGATCGGCGCGCCACCTTTCCGCGAGGGGCGCGTCAGCCGGTTGTAGCCGGTATAGCCATCCAGTTGCAGGGTGCCGTCGAAGCCGTGCAGGATCTGTTCCGCGTTCTGTCCGGCACGGCCCGGGGCATAGGTAAAGACCACGCCTGGCGGGTCATCGCCGCCCCATCCCCGGTCGTCCCGGGCCAGCGCCCAGAGATACCCGGTCTTTGTCCGGCCGCGCCCCGGGTCCAGAACCGGCGCCGTGGTTTCATCCATGAACAGTTTGGACGATCCCTTCAGGTGCTCGGCCAGCCGGTCCACCACGGGACCGAGGTGGAAGGCGGCCGTCCCCACCCAGTCCGCCAGCGTGCTGCGGTGAATGTCGATCCCGGAGCGGGCCAGGATCTGGCTCTGGCGGTATAACGGCAGGTGATCCGAGAACTTGGCCACGAGGACATGCGCGATGGCGCCCTCGGTCGGCAGCCCGCCCTCGATCAGATGGGCAGGGGCCGGTGCCTGGGTGACACCTTCGGCGCAGGCGCGGCAGGCATACCTGGGCCGGATCGTCACGATGACACGCAGCTGTGCCGGGATAATATCCAGCCGCTCGGTGCGGTCCTCGCCGATCCGGTGCATTGCCCCGCACCCGCATGGGCAGTCCAGGCTGGCCGGCTCGATCACCTCCTCGATCCGCGGCAGATCCTTGGGCAGATTGCCTCTGTTACGGCGGGCTGCCCTGCGCGGCGTTGGGCCGGTGGCCGTCTGCGCGTCCTGATGCGTCTCCATCTCGGCCACTGCGGTCTCGAGATCCTCGAAGGCCAGCTGCCGTTCGTCTTCGCTCAGCTTTTCCGACCGCTTGCCATGCACGGCCTGGTTCAGCTCGGCGACGAGGTGCTCCAGGCGTTTGTTGGCCTCCCTGAGCGCATCTCGCTCGCGCAGCACCGCAAGAACAGCATCACGCTGGTCTTCGGGGATGGCGGAGAGATCTATAGGCGGCGCGCGGAACATGGCCGGAACATACCCTGATCTGTTCCTCTGGGCCCAGGCTTTCTATAGTCCGAGTCACTCTGCCGCAGCAGGGCGGCGCGCCTCCAGAGACCGCACCCGCCGCCAATCCAGCCCGGCGAACAGCGCCTCGAATTGCGCGCGGTTCAGCATCATCGCGCCATCCCGGATGGCGGGCCAGGTGAACGTGCTCTCCTCGAGGCGCTTGTAAGCCATGACCAGACCACTACCGTCCCAGAACAGGATCTTCATCCGGTCGGCCCGCTTTGCCCGGAAGATGAAGACCGTCCCGGTGAACGGGTCCTCGGCCAGCGCTGACTGCACGAGCGCCGCCAGACCGTCATGGCCTTTGCGGAAGTCCACCGGCTTCGTCGCCACCAGGATCCGCACACCCTGCGAGGGCATCAGCATGGCAAGGCCCCGAGCGCCTGGACGATCTCGGCGATACGGCCTGCGGGCGTGCCGGATGCCAGCTCGATCCTGACTGCGCCCGAAACGATCCGGATCACCTCTTCCGATGCCGCAAGGCCCAGTCCCGGCGGCGCCTCGGGCACATCGCAGACCACCAGTGGGGCGAAGACTGGCTCATCAACCTCTGCCGCAGGCAATACCAGCCTCCCCTGTTTCGCTAACCGGCGCCAGGCCGACAGCTGGTTCGGCAAGACGCCATACCGTGCCGCCACGCCATTTACCGTCGCGCCCGGCTCGAGCGTATCCGCCACCGCCTGAGCCTTGGCTTCATCCGGCCACCGCCGGTGACCCGACGCGTAAATCTCGACGCCTAACGATTTGAGAAACGAATTTGTAGCGCACATTGCGAAACGCACTCCCAATCATGTGATGGGCAAAATCTCGCAGCACCGAATGGGCACTACAACGTGACGCCGGGACACCGCTTACCGACAACACAGGGCTGCAACTCACTGAAGAAGGCCAGCACCTGATCCCTCCGCAGCTTCTTGCGCAGAACAGGCTGCCCCGCTGCATCTGCCCCGTGGACCTGAAACACATTCTTCGCCAGGTCGAGCCCGACCGTGATAATCTCCGACATGACCGTCCTCCTTTGTGGATCATCGCAGACCCACCTTGGCACACTGATGCCGTCGGGGGGGCGGTCACATCATCAGAGCCAGGCCACATGACGAACGAAAATAAATCCAACAAACAAAGCTCGGAAAAAGAAATCGCGGCAATGAGAGAAGTCGCTGAAACAGCCAGTTCATATAGTGATATGATGCGTTTCAAACGGCTCGTCATGAAAAAAGATTCTGCAAACAAAAATCTGGGCGAAAATGAGAAACCGTCACCTTCGACTCCGCTAGAAATATTCGAACACAAAATTAAGGCTTGCAACCTGGAAGTTCGTGTTGGTGAAGACTTTGACCTTCCTGGCAAAGGATGGTGTGAAAAGAATCTGAGGAACGTCTGAACAACGTCTTCGGCTGCGCCGATGTTGCCGCTTGAGGGCAGTTTGGGGCGGTTGAGGCGTCATTTCCAGCGATTTTCGCCCCGTCTTGGCCGCCTGAGCGGCGGTTTGGCCGA
>NZ_JBDOQR010000149.1:0-3544 GCF_039839315.1 Phaeobacter sp. CAU 1743
AACCCTGCCATGGTGCGTTCCCGGATCAACTCGCTTTCAAATTCGGCGAGCGCGGCAAAGATCCCAAATGACAGCCGACCGGCTGCGGTGGTCGTGTCGATCTGTGCTCCCTGGCCTGTGAGCACCTTCAGGCCAACACCCCGCTCTGACAGTAAGGTCGTCGTTTTCACCAGATGATTCAGACTGCGGCCCATTCTGTCCAGTTTCCAGATCACCAGGACATCGCCTTCGCGTAGAGCCTTCAGGCACGCTTCGAGACCCGGGCGGTCGTTTTTCTTACCTGAGGCCTGATCGGAATAGATCTGCTCTTCATCTACACCCGCAGCGATCAAAGCGTCCCTTTGCAAGTCAAGGGACTGGCTGCCATCGGCCTTGGAGACGCGTGCATATCCGATCAGCATGTTTCACAAACGAACGTTTGAGATGTGCGGAGGAAACCCCAGCTTTCGGGCATGGCATGTATTCCTTAATCCATTACACAATCATCGATAAGCAATCCCCAAAGAGAAAGCAAAAGAAACATGGCGCATCGCACCATACTGACCGAGCGCCAGCGTGCGGCGCTTTTTGACCTGCCGACTGACGAAGCGGTTATGCTGCGGCATTACACGCTGGCAGACGACGATATCGAACACATCAACGAACGGCGGCGGCCAGAGAACAAGATCGGCTTTGCATTGCAGCTCTGCGCGTTGCGGTATCCTGGGCGGCTATTGTCATCCGACGAGGTTATTCCAGAAAAGATACTGCGCTTCATCGCCGCTCAGTTGGGGTTGAGTGCAGGCGATGTCCTGCCATATGCCGCACGCCGCCAAACCCGCCAGCAGCATTTGCACAACCTTCGTGTGGTTTACGGCTTCAAGATGTTCTCAGGCCAAGGCGCCCGCAGTCTCAAAGCGTGGCTTGAATGCGAAGCCGAAACCGCCCGTTCCAGCGAAGATCTAGCTCGCCGCTTTGTTGAAGAGTGCCGCCGGACGCATACGATCCTGCCCGGTGTCTCGGTTATCGAACGGCTTTGTGCAGATGCGCTGGTATCGGCGGAACGCCGGATTGAAAGCCGGATCGCCAACAGGATCGACGATGGAACGAAAGAACGCCTGGATGCGCTGTTGACCGAGATTGCAGATGGCAATGTCACCCGGTTTATCTGGCTTCGCCGTTTCGAGGTGGGCAGCAACTCGGCGGGAGCATCGCGGCTTCTGGATCGGTTGGAGTTTCTGCAGGGCATAAGCCTCTCACCGGACATTTTGGTCGACGTACCACCACACCGTGTCACCCGTCTTCGCCGCCAAGGCGAGCGCTACTTTGCCGACGGTTTGCGAGACATTACCAGCGATCGGCGTCTGGCAATCCTCGCTGTCTGCGCGGTGGAATGGACGGCGGCCATTGCCGACGCCGTAATCGAGACCCACGACCGGATTGTTGGCAAGACCTGGCGGGATGCGAAAAGGCTGTCCGATGCACGTATCGCGGACGCCCGATCTTCGCTGCGCGAGACCTTGCGCTCCTTCAAGGATTTGGGCGCTGCCTTGCTGGTGGCAAAGGCGGATGGCGCATCTCTTGAAGCGGCCATTGACGTTACGTGCGGTTGGTCTCACCTCGAATGCATGGTGACAACAGCTGCAGAGTTGACTGACACGATGGCGGCTGATGCCCTGACTCATGTCGTTCACGGGTACCATCGGTTCCGGCGGTATGGCCCTAGAATGCTGCGGGCGCTCGACATCGGTGCGGCGCCGGTGGCGGCCCCTTTGATACAAGCTACAAAGGTCATCGCCGATGATCAAACCAATGCGCCCCGTCAGGTTGGCTTCCTGCGCCGAACCTCGAAATGGCATCGCCACCTCAATGTTCAAGACCCAAAAGACAATCGGCTATGGGAGGTCGCCGTTCTGTTCCAGGTGCGTGAAGCCTTCCGATCTGGCGATATCTGGCTCTCCCATTCCCGACGTTACGCCGATCTGAAACAAGCGCTTGTGCCAATAGAAGCGGCAAAGGCGTCGCCACGCCTGACGATGCCGTTCGAGCCTGAGGTCTGGCTCGATGATCGCAAGGCCAAATTGACAGAATCCATGGAGCGTTTGGCCAAGGCCGCCCGGAGCGGAGCTATCCCAGGCGGTTCCATCGAGAACGGTATTCTCAAGGTTGATCGCTTGTCGGCGGAGACCCCAGCGGATGCTGACGGCATGGTGCTTGATCTCTATGGCCGTCTGCCTTCAGTTCGGATCACCGATCTTCTGCAGGAAATCGATGATGATATCGCGTTCACCGAAACCTTCACACACCTGCGTACCGGCGCGCCCTGTAAGGATCGCATCGGGCTTCTGAACGTGCTGCTGGCCGAGGGATTGAACCTCGGCCTCAGCAAAATGGCTGAGGCGACCAGTTCCCACGATTATTTCCAACTTTCGCGTCTGTCCCGTTGGCATGTTGAAAGCGATGCCATCAATCAGGCGCTCGCCACGGTGATCGAGGCACAGGCCAAATTGCCGATGGCGCAGTTCTGGGGCGGCGGCATAAGCGCATCAAGCGACGGTCAGTTCTTTCCGACAACGCGGCATGGCGAGGCGATGAATCTTATCAACGCGAAATATGGGCAAGAGCCTGGCTTGAAGGCCTATACCCACGTCTCCGATCAGTTCGGGCCGCTCGCAACTCAGAACATCCCGGCAACAGTCAACGAGGCTCCGTACATTCTGGACGGGTTGCTGATGAATGAGGCGGGGCGAAAAATCAAAGAGCAATATGCCGACACCGGCGGCTTCACGGATCATGTCTTTGCCGCGACAGCGCTCCTGTCTTATCGATTTGTTCCCCGCATTCGCGACTTGCCGTCAAAACGGCTCTATCTCTTCGATCCCGTGGCTGCGCCGAAGGAAGTCCGCCGACTGGTCGGCGGAAAGATCAGAGAAACGCTAATTACTGAAAACTGGCCGGACATCTTGCGCGCCGTCGCTACCATGGCGGCGGGTGTTATGCCGCCCAGTCAGTTGTTGAGGAAGTTTGCATCATATCCACGTCAGCACGAGTTGGCTCTTGCTCTGCGAGAGATCGGTCGCATCGAGCGCACTCTGTTCATAGTTGACTGGCTGCTTGACGCCGATCTGCAGCGACGGGCTCAGATCGGTTTGAACAAAGGTGAGGCCCACCACGCGTTGAAAAACGCTCTACGCATCGGGCGCCAGGGTGAAATCAGAGACCGAACCTCTGAAGGACAGCACTACCGCATGGCCGGGCTGAACCTGCTGGCAGCGATCATCATCTATTGGAACACCAAGCATCTTGGCCACGCTGTTGCGGCCAGAAAGCGAGCCGGTCTCGACTGTTCGCCAGACCTTCTGGCGCATATCTCGCCGCTCGGATGGGCTCATATCCTGCTCACAGGCGAATACAGGTGGAAAAGCAGGTGACGTCCGGTCTTAGACCAGATGAGCGTTTTGCGGCGGGCGAGCCGCAGATGTGGTTTTCTGACGAACACGGAAGAGTTCGAAGGAGAAAGACCAATGACGAAAACGCTTTACGTGGGGCTGGACGTCCACAAAGA
>NZ_JBDOQR010000015.1:0-66202 GCF_039839315.1 Phaeobacter sp. CAU 1743
CGTACAAGGTAGCAACGGCGACGATAATCTGAACGGCGGCACGGGCAATGACAGTGTGCTTGGCGATCGCGGAAATGATATTCTGGACGGCGGTGACGGCAGTGACACTCTGGATGGTGGATTGCACGATGATATCTTGACCGGAGGGAGCGGGCTTGATGTGCTTACGGGCGGCTCTGGCAATGACTTTGTCGATGGTGGAATCGGCAGCGATACGATCTATGTCAGCAGTGGCTATGACACGCTCAAGGGCGGCGATGGCGCTGATACGTTTATCGTAGATGGTCTCGAAGTTACGGATAACATCGACGGGGGTTTGGGGTCGGATACATTGTTCTTTGCAAGTGGTGTTGCAACCATTCGCTCCAACTCAACAGCCCCGATTGGCATTGAGATCATCGAGCTGTCGGATGATACCACTGGCATCCTGAGAATACGTAACGCGAACGCGGCCACATTCGACTTTAGCGGCACGACGCTGGTGGGTACCAACACGATCGAGATCTATGGCTCGGCCAACACTCCGATCGAGGTGACCGGAACAAATTGGGGTGATCATCTTATCGGCGATTCTACTGCAATGAACACGCTGAATGGGGGCGGTGGGAACGATACCGTACAAGGTAGCAACGGCGACGATAATCTGAACGGCGGCACGGGCAATGACAGTGTGCTTGGCGATCGCGGAAATGATATTCTGGACGGCGGTGACGGCAGTGACACTCTGGATGGTGGATTGCACAATGACACCTTGTCCGGAGGCAACGGTGCAGATGTCTTCGTATTCGCCACCGATGGGGCCGAGGATGCAATTCTCGATTTTCAAGACAATATCGATACGCTGCAGTTTGTCGGATTGGGATTGAGCGATACGCAAGACGCTTTGAGCTATGCCGCCCAGGTTGGGAATCACGTTGTATTCGATTTTGCAGGCGCAGAATTGCTTACAGTAGAGAATGTTCTTCTCGCCGACCTTTCGGATGACATTCTCGTTTAAAGGATAAGATCTCGGCTCGCGGTCTTTGACAGATCCGCTGCCGAAAGCAGCAAGCGCAAGTTACGCCGCAAGCGCGGCGTAACAGCACCCCCATTTTCCTGCAAAAGGACTAAATGCTCGACAAGCGAAGGTCACTTGTGGACCTGCCCTCTACCCCACCTCATGCCGCCGCCGCACAGTCTCGGGCCGTCCCGGCAGCATAAGGCGCGCGTCCCCACGGGCGCTGCGGGCAATCACTTTGCCCTTGGCGACCACTGCTAGGCGGGCGGGGCGCAGGCGGACGGCTTCGGTGGGGGTGCTGGCATCCAGAACCACGAGGGAGGCGTCGTTGCCCACCCTCAGGCCATAGTCCTGCAGTCCGATGATCTGGGCGTTGACCTCGGTCACCATGGTGAAACAGCGGGCCATCTCATCGGGGTGGCTCATCTGCGCCACGTGGAGACCCATGAAGGCGACGTCCAGCATGTCTCCGGTGCCCAATGAATACCAGGGATCCAGCACACAGTCCTGACCCCAGCCGACGGGGATGCCCATCGCCTGCATTTCCTTCACCCGGGTAAGACCCCGGCGTTTGGGGAAAGTATCGTGCCGCCCCTGCAGCATGATGTTGATCAAGGGGTTGGGGATCGCGGAAATCCCGGCCTCGGCGATCAGGGGTAGCAGTTTGCTGACGTAGTAGTTGTCCATCGAATGCATCGAGGTCAGGTGACTGCCCGCAACGCGCCCCTCTAGGCCGAGCCGCTGGGTCTCATAGGCCAGCGCCTCGATATGGCGGGACATGGGATCGTCGGTCTCGTCGCAGTGGATGTCGACCATCAGGCCACGTTCGGCGGCGATCTCGCAGAGGTCACGCATCGACTGCGCGCCGTCCGCCATGGTGCGCTCAAAGTGAGGGATGCCGCCCACGACCTCGACCCCCATATCCAGCGCGCGGATCACGTTCTCGCGCCCCGTCTTGGTGCGGTAGAGGCCATCCTGCGGGAAGGCGACCAGCTGCAGGTCGATGTAATCTTTGACCTTCTCCTTCACCTCCAGCATGGCGGTGACGGTGTTGAGGTGATCGGGCGTTGTATCCACGTGAGAGCGGATCGCCAGCGTCCCCATCGAGGCCGCCCAGTCGCAATAGGTGAGGGCGCGCTCGACCATCTCATCCACGGTGGCAATGTCGCGCAGTTCCCCCCAAAGGGAGATCCCTTCGAGCAGCGTGCCAGAGGCGTTGAGCCGGGGTTTGCCGTAGGACAGCGTCGCATCCATGTGGAAATGCGGATCGACAAAGGGCGGCGCCACGAGATCGCCGCTTGCGTCGATGACCTCACCCGCTTCGGCATCGAGACGGGTCTCGATGGCGGTGATCTTGCCGCCTGTAATGCCGATATCGGCGGTTGTTCCATCGGGCAGGGTGCCGCCCTTGACGATCAGGTCGAACATCATCTTTCCCCCTTGTTGAAGGGCACCATCAGCGCCGCCGGGATCTCGGCGCGGCGGGACATCACCACCAGCGCCAGAATGGACAGGATATAGGGCATCATCAGGAAGACCTGATAGGGCACCACGGCCCCGATGCCGGTTTGTTGCAGTCGGATCTGCAGGGCGTCAAAGGCGGCAAACAGCACCGCGCCCAGCACTGCCTTGCCGGGTTTCCAGGCGCCAAAGACGACCAGCGCGATACAGATCCAGCCGCGCCCGTTCACCATGTCGAAGAAGAAACTGTCAAAGGCCGACAGCGTCAGGAAGGCGCCGCCAATGGCCATGAAGCCTGAGCCGACCACCACCGCGCCCATGCGGATCGCGGTGACCGACAGGCCCTGCGCCGCTACGGCTTGCGGGTTTTCCCCGGCCGCCCGCACCGCAAGGCCCAAGGGCGTCCGGTAAAGCACCAGCGCCGTCAGCCCCGCCAGCACAAAGGCGGCATAGGTCAGCGGCGTCTGGGAAAAGAGGGCAGGGCCTACGAGGGGCAGATCTGACAGAAGCGGGATCTCATAGGGCTGAAAGGCGGTGATTTTCGGCGGCGAAGACACCTCGGGCAGGATCACCCGGTAGGTATAGAAGGTCAGCGAGGTCGCCAACAGCGTCAGCCCGACCCCGACCACGTGCTGCGACAGGCCAAAGGGCACTGAGAATACCGAATGCACCAGCCCCAGCATCATGCCGGTCAGCATGGCCACCGCGACCCCGCCCCACAGCGGCAGACCGCCCCAGACCGCGATCCAGCCTGCAAATGCGCCCGCGACCATGATGCCCTCGATGCCGAGGTTCAGAACGCCCGCGCGTTCGCAGATCAGCTCTCCGATGGTGGCAAAGATCAGCGGCGATGCGATGCGGATGGCTGCAGCCCAGAAACTGGCCGACAGCAGGATGTCGATGAGATCCATGTCAGTCCCTCCGCAGGCGGAATTTGGTGAGAAGGATCGCTAGCACCATGAACAACAGGGCCGAGGCGAGCATGATATCGGCAAGGTAACTGGGCACGCCTGCGGCGCGGCTCATGCTGTCGGCGCCGACAAAGATGGCGGCCACGAACAGCGCCGCGACAACCACGCCCAGCGGGTGCAGCAGCGCCAGCATGGCGACCACGATGCCGGTGTAGCCAAAGCCGGGGCTGAGATCGAGCGTCAGCGATCCCTTGAGGCCCGAGACCTCGGAAAAGCCCGCAAGACCGGCAAGGCCACCGGACAGCAGCGCGGTTTTGAGGATCACCTTGGTGACCGGGATGCCGGCGAAACCGGCGGCCTCGGCATTCTGGCCGACGGCGCGCATTTCATAGCCCAGCGTGGTGCGGGTGTTGATCACCCAGACGGCAAGTGCCGCGATCAGCGCCAGCGCAAAGCCCCAGTGCAGGCGCAGCCCTTCGACGATGCGGGGCAGGCGAGCCTCTGGCAGCAGTCGCGCGGATTTGGGCCAGCCCATGCCCATGGGATCCTTCAGCGGCCCTTCCAGCAGGTAGCTGACAAACAACAGGAAAATGAAGTTGAGGAGCAGCGTCGTCACCACCTCATCGACACCCAGCCGGGTTTTCAACAGGGCAGGACCCAAGAGGATCAGCGCCCCGGCCAGCATCGCGGCAATGGCGCAGAGCGCCAGCATCAGCGGCGCGGGCAGCGACAGGGCACCGGTGCCCAGAACCACGGTGATCACCGCCCCGGCATAGAGCTGCGCCTCGGCGCCGATGTTCCACAGCTTGGCGCGGAAGGCCACCGCGATGGCCAGCCCGGTAAAGATCAGCGGCGTAGCGCTGTTCAGCGTCTCCAGAATGGCAAACTTGGATCCAAACGCGCCTTTTAGGATCAGGCCAAAGACGGCAAAGGGGTTGCCGCCCGCGATCATCGCCAGCAGGGCCGCCACCACAAAGGTCGCGGCGATGGCCAGCGCTGGCGGTAGCACGCGCCGTTCAAGGGAGGGCGCTGCAATCGGTTCAAGCCGCATCGGTCATGTCCTTGTCAAAGCCTTCGCCCGCCATCCAGCGGCCCAGATCCTCGGGGCGCATGGTGCCACGGGCAAATTCCGGGCTGAGCCGCCCTTCGGAAATCACGTGGATCACATCCGACAGGCGCATGATTTCATCGAGGTCCTCAGAGATCAGCAGAACGGCGGCGCCCCGATCGCGGGCCTTGGCTAGTTGTTCATGCACATAGTTCACCGCGCCAATGTCCAATCCCCGAACCGGCTGGTTGGCCAGAATGATGTCTGGCGCGCCTTCGAGCACTCGGCCGAGAATTAGTTTTTGCATATTGCCGCCCGACAATAGGCGAATGCGGATATCCGGCCCCGGGCAGCGGATGTCGTAGCCCTTGATCAGGCTCTCGGCAAAGGCGCGCGCTTTTTTCCAGTTCATCCAGCCGCGCTGGCTGAACCGGGTAGCGTAGGTTTCGAGGATCGCGTTCTCGGTCAGGTCGAAATCGGCGATGGTGCCGGTCTTGTGCCGGTCCTCGGGAATGCGGGCGACGCCGTTGGCAATAGCGGCGCGGGGCGACCAGCCCTGCGGTGCTTGCCCGTGCAGGGTGATTGTGCCGCTGGATGGGGCGATGAGGCCGGAAATCAGATCCGACAGCGCCGCCTGCCCATTGCCGGACACCCCGGCAAGCCCGGTGATCTGGCCCGCACGCAGGTCCAGCGCTACCCGTGCCAGTCCCGGCGCCGATCCGGCGCCTGGCGTGGTGACATCGCGCAACGACAGCAGCGGTGCGCCGGGCGTGGCGGGGGAAATGCTGGGCGCGCTGACCTCTGCGCCGACCATCAGCGCGGCGAGCTCCTCGCCATTGGTGTCTGCGGTGGCGCGCTCGGCCACCAGGCGGCCATGGCGCAGCACCAGCACGCGGTCGGAAATCGCCATGACTTCGTGCAATTTGTGGGAAATGAAGATCACCGACAGCCCCGAGGCAATCGCCTCGCGCAGGGTGGCGAACAGCGCGTCGGCCTCCTGCGGGGTCAAAACCGCGGTGGGCTCGTCCAGGATCAGGATCTTTGCATCGCGGTAAAGCGCCTTCAGGATCTCGACCCGCTGACGCTCGCCGACGGTCAAGCGACCGACCTTGGCGTCGGGATCGACCTTCAGGTGGAAGCGTTCCGACAGGTCGCGGATGCGCGCCTTGGCCACGGCGGGCCTCAGGCTGGCGGCACCAAGGGCATCAACGCCCAGCACGATGTTTTCCCAGACCGTCAGGTTCCCCGCGAGGGTGAAATGCTGATGCACCATGCCGACCCCCGCATCCAGCGCCGCGCGCGGATTGCCCGCGGGCAGGGGCTGGCCGAACAGCTCCACCGATCCTTCATCGGCGGTGTACTGGCCGAACAGGATGTTCATCAGCGTGGTCTTGCCCGCGCCGTTTTCCCCCAAAAGCGCGATCACCTCACCCCGGTGCAGGGAAAAGCTGACGTCTTCGTTGGCGGTGACGGGACCGAACCGTTTCGTAATGTTCTGAAGGCGCAGGACAACCTGCGCCTTGTCTGTTTCTGTCATAGCCGAAAGGCCCGTATCAGGAGGATTTGGGTTCTTCGTCGTTGATCGCAACGGTGAAGGAACCGTCCTTGATCGCGGCGGTGCGGGAGGCAACCAGATCCAGCGCCTCTTGCGGGATCTTGCCTTCGAAGGTGCCATAGGGCGCCAGCGAACAGCCGCCTTCCTTCATGAAGGAATACATGCCGTAGTCAGCGGCGGTAAAGCTGCCGTCCTTGACCGCTGCGATGGCCGCATCCAGCGTCGGTTCGAAATGCCAGATCGCCGAGGCCACCACGGTTTCGGGGTAATCCGACTGGGTGTCGATGACGTTGCCGATGGCCAGAAGGCCCTTTTCCTTGGCTGCGTCTGACACGCCAAAGCGTTCGGCGTAAAGGATGTCGGCGCCGTTCTCGACCATGGCAAAGGCGGTTTCCTTGGCCTTCGGCGGATCGAACCAGGAACCGATGAAGGAGACCTGGAACTTCATCTCGGGGCTCATCTCCCGCGCACCGGCCATGAAGGCGTGCATCAGGCGGTTCACTTCCGGAATCGGGAAGCCGCCGACCATGCCGATATTGCCGGATTTCGACATTGCGCCCGCGATAATGCCGGAAAGATAGGAGGCATCCTGAATATAGTTGTCAAAAACAGACAGGTTCGGGATTGCCGGGTCTTCCTTGAAGGAGGAGCCCATCAGGAAGGCCACATCGGGGTATTCGGCGGCGACTTCGCGTGCTTCAGCCTCGACACCGAAGATTTCACCGATGATCAGCTGGTAGCCCTGTTCGGCATATTCGCGCATCACGCGGGAATAGTCCGAGTTCGAGGTGTTCTCGGAATAGGTATAGCTGATGTCACCGCGGTCCTGGGCGGTCAGGGCGGCCACGTGGATACGGCTGACCCATTGCTGTTCGACCGGCACGGTATAGATGCCCGCGACCTTCAGCGGCTCAGAGGCCATCAGGCGGCCAGGTGCGGCAAAGGCGCCTGCGGTCAGAGCAGCGGCAGCGCTGGTGGCCAGGAACTGGCGGCGCGATACGGCGCCCTTGAATTCATTTGTCATGGAACAATCCCCCTGTTGAATAAGCCCCTGAAACACGGGACAATTGTCCAATCGGTAGAAACACCGCGCCGATCAGGCAAGCGGTCATATGTTGGACATGGATCCTTCTGAGCCTTCGCCTAATTTGTGGGCAAAGGCAAGAATTTTCGCCACTCAAAGCGTCAGATGCAGGACGCGGTTGGGGGGCGCCCCGCCCGTGCTCGGGGCGGGGGCTGGGGGCCTGGATCTACCGGTCAGGCACTCTCTTCTTCAAAGACGCCTGCGTATGCGATGCGCAGGTCGTGCTTCAGGATCTTGCCGCTGGCGTTCTTGGGCAGCGCCTCGACCAGGGCGATATGCTTGGGGCTTTTGAAATGGGCCAGGTTTTCACGGCAATAGTCCATCAGCGCCTCGGTGCTGGTGTCTTCGCCCGGTTTAGTCACCACCACGGCGGTTACCGCCTCGATCCATTTTGGGTGCGGAATACCAAAGACCGCGACCTCGGCCACGGCGGGGTGG
This sequence comes from Phaeobacter sp. CAU 1743, assembly GCF_039839315.1. Lineage (NCBI taxonomy): Bacteria > Pseudomonadati > Pseudomonadota > Alphaproteobacteria > Rhodobacterales > Roseobacteraceae > Phaeobacter > Phaeobacter sp. CAU 1743. Next base: position 7,495 of record NZ_JBDOQR010000015.1, read on the forward strand.
TGAAAGATGCATTCCTCCACCTCGCGGCTGGCGACATTTTCACCCCCCGTTTTGATCATGTCCTTCTTGCGGTCGACCACATAGAGGTATCCTTCCTCGTCAAAACGGCCCAGATCGCCGGAATGGAACCAGCCGCCTTGAAAGGCTTCGGCGGTCTTGGCGGGATCCTTGTAGTAACCAAGGATCAGATGCGGGCTGCGGTGCACGATTTCGCCAATCTCGCCCACGGGCAGGTCGTTGCCGTCGTCATCGACCACGCGGGTTTCGACGTTCAGCGCGGGCCGGCCGGCCGAGCCGAGCTTGCTCAGCTGTTCATGCGGCAGCAGGATGGTGGCGACAGGGGCCATTTCCGTCTGGCCGTAGAAATTGAACAGGCGCAGGTTCGGCAGGCGGCTGGTCAGCTCCTCGATGATCGCGGTGGGCATGATCGAGGCACCGTAATAGCCCTTGCGCAGGGAACTGAGGTCGGTCTTGTCGAAATCCGGGTGGCGCAGCAGCGCGATCCAGACGGTGGGCGGGCAGAACAGTTTGGTGACGCCCTCGGCGGCGATGGCTTCCAGCATCTTGCCCGGATCGGCGGCCTCCATCAGAATGCTGGTGGCACCCAGATACATGTCGGGTGTCAGGAAGCAGTCCAACTGCGCGCAGTGGAACAGCGGCAGGCAGTGCAGTTCGATGTCGTCGGCGGCCATCTCGCCATCGCTGATGCAGCTGCCGTATTGCGCATAAAGCGCGTCCGAGGACAAAAGCGCCCCCTTGGGCCGGGATTCCGTGCCGCTGGTATACATCATCTGGATCGGATCATCGCCCGCGATCTCCACATAAGGCGCGCTGTCGTCGGCATGCTCCAGAACGGTCTCGGCGGCTTCCCAGCCTGCGGGAAACGCGTCGGCGGCATGGGCAATCGACAGGCGGAACAGCATCGGCTGTTGCAGCTGGGCGAGCGCCGCATCGGCAGTGGCACAGAGCGCGTCCTCGGCGATGATGGCCCGGGCGCCGGAGTGATCCAGGATATAGGCCACGTCTTCGGCATTCAGCATGAAGTTGACGGGCGTCGTCACCGCCCCCAGCCGTGCCAGCGCCAGTCGGAACACCACGAAGGCGCGGTTGTTGTGGGACAGGAGCGCCACCCTGTCGCCCTTGGTGATGCCGCGCGCGGCCAGACCGTTGGCAGCGCGGTTCACCGCTGCGTCAAGTTCGGCAAAGCTGTCGCGCTGCCCACGAAACACCAGCGCGGTCTTTTGCGGCGTGCGGGCGGCGCCGCGGCGCAAGAGATCGCCCAACTGCTGGCTGCGGGCACGGGCGATGGTGGCGGCAAGCGCCGCTTCGGTCTGTGTTGTCATTCTGTCCTCCCTGGTTCCGGCGAGATCCTGCCCGATGTCGCCGGGGCGTCAAGCCTTTGGGCGGGCAGGCCGCCCGTCACGTTGCGTGCCTTTTGCGGGGCAGGGGGGCGTTGCGGCTGCAACGGTAGGGGGCCCATCTGCCGGGGCTTTGTATTCGGGGTTGAGCCATGTCAAGGTTCAGAGCGCGCCGCGCCCTTATCGATGGGGCCAAGAGGTGAACATGCCCGACGTCGTCTTCAGAACCAAGGACCTGACCAAGGTCTATGATACCGGCCAGCAAAAGGTGCATGCGCTGGCGGGGGTCGATCTTGAACTATACGCTGGTGAGCTGGTGGTGCTGCTGGGGCCGTCGGGCAGTGGCAAATCCACGCTGCTGAACATTCTTGGCGGCCTGGATCACGCCACCGACGGCCGCGTCTGGTTCCGCGATCAGGAGCTGACGGGCATGGGCGACCGGGGGCTGACCCGGTTTCGTCGCGATCACGTCGGGTTTGTCTTTCAGTTCTACAATCTGGTGCCCAGTCTGACCGCCTGGGAAAACGTGCAGCTGGTGACGGACGTGGCGCGCGACCCGATGCCGCCAGAAGAGGCGCTGAGAGAGGTCGGTTTGGGCAGCCGTATGGATCACTTCCCGGCGGAAATGTCCGGCGGCGAGCAGCAGCGCGTCGCCATTGCCCGCGCCATCGCCAAACGCCCCGAGATCCTGTTGTGCGATGAACCCACAGGGGCGCTCGACAGCAAGACCGGGGTGCAGGTGCTGGAGGCGCTGCGCCGCATCAACGAGAGCACCGGAACCACCACCGTGGTGATCACCCACAATGCCGCGATCCGGCAGATGGCGCATCGGGTGATCTGGTTCCAGGATGGCAAGATCCGTCTGGTGGAGGAAAACGCCACCCGGCTCGCCCCTGCCGAGATCGAGTGGTAGGGCGATGCAGGCGCTGGATCTCAAACTCTTGCGCAGTTTCCGCCGCCTTTGGGCGCAGGCGCTGACCATTGCGCTGGTGCTGGCCTGCGGGGTTTCAATCCTGCTGATGGCCTTTGGCATGGAGCGGGCGCTGGATGACACCCGCGCCGCCTATTACGAGCGCAACCGCTTTGCCGATGTCTTTGCCCGCGCAACGCGGGTGCCGGATCACGAGATGGGACGGGTGCAGGCCATCGACGGTGTGCGCGCTGCCGAGGCGCGGGTCGAACACTATGCGATCCTCGATCTGCCGGAGAAGGTCGAGACGGTGACCGGGCTGGTGCTGTCGCTGCCCGGCAACGGCGGGCCGTTGCTCAACGTGCCACTCCTGCGGAGTGGGCGCCTGCCGGATGCGGATGCCTCGGACGAGGTGGCGATCAACGATCCCTTTGCCCGCGCCAACGGGCTGCGCCCCGGCGACCGGTTCAGCGCCAACCTGAACGGCCAGCGGCGCGACCTGCGGGTGACTGGCACGGTGCTGTCACCGGAATTCATCTATACTCTGGGGCCCGGTGCGCTGCTGCCGGACAACGAAACCTTTGGCATTATCTGGCTGCCGGAACGGGTGGCCGAAGCGGCCTTTGATATGAAGGGCGCCTTCAACAGCCTGTCGGTCAAGCTCAACCCCGCCGCCCGGCAAGATGAGGTGATCGACCGGATCGACGATATTCTGGCGCCCTATGGCGGGCTTGGCGCGCATGGCCGCGATCTGCAGCTGTCGGATCAGTTCATCGACGCCGAGCTGAGCGAGCTGCGCAATACCGCGCTGATCCTGCCGCCGATCTTCTTTGGGATCACCGCCTTTCTGGTGAATATGGTGGTGGGGCGGATCGTGCTGCTGGAGCGCAGCGAGATCGGCCTTTTGAAGGCGCTGGGCTATTCCAACTATGAGGTCTGCCTGCATTATCTGCTGCTTGCCGGGCTGATCGCCTGTCTTGGGGTGCTCATTGGCTGGGCTGCGGGCACCTGGCTGTCGCGGTCGCTGGCGCAGATCTACGCGCAGTTCTTCGAATTTCCCTATCTGATCTTCCACACGCGGCTTGATGCCTATGCGCTGTCCGGGGTGCTGGCGCTGCTGACCGCGGGTCTTGGCGCGGCGCAAAGCGCGCTGCATGTGGCCCGTATGGCGCCCGCGGTGGCGATGTCGCCGCCCGCGCCGCCCCGGTTCAAACGCAACCTTCTGGACCGGATGCTGACCCGGCTGCGTCCCTCGCAGGCGGTGATGATGATCCTGCGCAGTCTGGTGCGCTGGCCGGTGCGCTCGGGGCTCAGCATTCTGGGGCTGTCGCTGGCGGTGTCGGTGCTGGTGGCCTCGGGCTTTTTCCAGGACGCGCTGGACGAGATCATGGAGACCTCGTTTTATCAGGCGAACCGGCAGGATGCGGCGCTGATCTTTACGCCTGAAATCCCGGAAACGGCCCTGCCCGAGGTGGCAAACCTGCCTGGCGTGCTGCAGGCCGAGGGGCAGTTCTATCAGGCGGCGGTGCTGCGCCATGGCCATCTCAGCAAGGATATCTCGATCGAGGCCCGCCGCCCCGGCGCCGATCTGGCCCGCATTCTGGATGGCGACGGCCGGGTGGTGGAGCCGCCTGCAGGTGGCATCCTGCTGTCCGAACGGTTGGCCGGGCAGTTGGAGGCGCGGGCGGGCGATGTGATCGCGGTCGAGTTCAAGGGCGGGCGCAACGAAACGCACATGGTGCGGGTCACGGGCACGGTGACACAGTATTTCGGCATCGGAGCCTATATGGATCTCGACAGCCTCAGCGCGCTGCTGCGACAGGCGCCGCGCATCACCGTGGCGCATCTGCGGCTGGATCAGAACGCGGTGCCAGAGCTGCACGCGCTGCTGAAGGAAACGCCCTCGCTCAGCGGGCTCAGCATGATGAGCGAGATCCGCCAGTCGTTCCGCGAAACCATCCGCGAGAATGTCATCGTGATGACCACGGTCTACGGTGTGATCGCGGTGCTGATCACGGTCGGGGTGGCCTATAACGGCGCCCGCATCCAGATGTCCGAACGCGCCCGCGAATTGGCCAGCCTGCGCATCCTGGGCTTCACCCGGGCCGAGGTTTCTTTCATTCTGGTGGGGGAGACCATGCTGCTGGCGCTGCTGGCGCAGCCGGTCGGATGGCTTCTGGGTGCGGGGATTGCGGCGCTGCTGGCACATGGGTCGTCCAGTGACCTCTATTCGATTCCACTGGTACTGAAACCGGCGGGTTTTGCCACGGCCAGCCTTGTGGTGCTAGGGGCGGCGCTGGCGTCGGTGCTGCTGGTGCGGCGGCGACTGGACCGGCTGGATCTGGTCCAGGTTATGAAAACGCGGGAGTAGAAAGACGATGCTGAGAACACGAACCGTTGTCATGGCCGCAGGGGCGGCGCTGGTTGCCGGAACCTTGGCCTTTGTCGCCATGCGGACCGATCCGGTGGCGGTGGATCTGCATCAGATCGGCACCGGGCCTTTGCAGGTGACGGTCAATGCGGATGGCAAGACCCGCATCCGTGAAATCTATGATGTCGCGGCGCCGATCACCGGCACCGCGCAGCGCGCGCCGGTGCGGGTTGGGGATAGTGTGGTGGCCGGGGAAACCGTGGTGGCCGTGTTGACGCCCGCCGCTGCAAATCTGCTCGATGCGCGCAGCCAGGCCGAGGCCGAGGCCGCCGTGCGCGAGGCCGAGGCAGGACTGGCGGTGGCGCGCAGCAAGATGCGCCAGGCCTCGGAAACGCTGACCCTGTCGGAAAGCGAATTCCGCCGCGCCGATACGCTGGTGCAGCGCGGCGTGGTCTCCCGCACCCGGCTGGAGGAGATCGAACAGAAGTTGCACATTGACCGGGCGGCGATGACGGCGGCAGTGTCGGCGCTGGAAATGGCCAAGGGCACGCTGGATCGCGCCCGCGCCGCGCTGATCGAACCCGGCGCCGCCGAGGCAGGACAGACCTGCTGCCTGACCGTGACTGCGCCGATGTCGGGGCAGGTGCTGACCGTCGATGTGCTGAGCGAACAGACCGTGCTGGCCGGAACCCGGCTGATTTCCATCGGGGACCCCGAGGATCTGGAGATCGTTGCCGATCTTCTGTCCACCGATGCGGTGCGGCTGAAGGAAGGCGACCGGGCCATCGTGGAACGCTGGGGTCGCGATGCGCTGCTGGAGGCGCGGGTGCGGCGCATCGAACCGGCAGCCTATACCAAGGTCTCCGCCCTCGGGATCGAGGAACAGCGGGTCGATGTGATCCTCGACCTGACCTCTGCGCCCGAAGACTACGCGGGCATGGGCGATGGCTATGCCGTCTTCCTGCGGATCGTCGAATGGGAAGGCACGGACGTCCTGTCGGTGCCGCTGAGCGCGGTGTTCCGTCAGGGTGCAGGCTGGGCGGTCTTTGTCAATGAGGCGGGCGTAGCCCGGCGTAAAGCGGTGACGCTGGGCCGCCGCAACGACCGCAGCGCTGAGGTGTTGGAGGGGCTATCCCCCGGTGATCAGGTCATCCTGCACCCTTCGGACCTGATCTCGGACGGCAGCGCAATCGCGCCGCGCCCGGATCAGAGCTGAACCATGCTGGGCTGACCGCAGTGGCGGCTCAGTCCAAATCCGCTGCGAAGGTTTCGATCAACTTGTGCTTCAGGATCTTGCCGGTCGGGGCAGCAGGCAGCTGCAGGGTCAGTACCACCCGCGAGGGGCGTTTGTAGCCCGACAGCCGCTCGGCCACATGCGCCTTCAGCGTGGCCTCATCGGTGGCAGCAAGATCGGCCACCTGCACAAAGGCCAGCACCTCTTCATTGCCATCCGCCGCGCGGCCCACCACGGCGCTTTGTACCACGGCGGGGTGATCGTTCAGGGCTGCCTCGACCTCTTGCGGGTAGACGTTGAAGCCTGAGCGGATGATGATTTCCTTGCTGCGCCCGACGATATGCAACCGGCCCTGTTCATCGAACCGGCCGATGTCACCTGTGCTGAGCCAGCCATCTGCGTCGATGGTGGCGCGGGTGGCCTCGGGGTTGCGGTAATAGCCGACCATGACATGTGGGCCACGGGCCTCGATCTCGCCGGTTTCGGCGCCGTCCTTGATGCGGGCCTCGGTGCCGGGCAGGGCAGTGCCGACGCTGGTGTCGGGATCGCCGATCAGATTGGTGGTGGCCGACAGGCCGGCGGTGCATTCGGTCATGCCATAGCCATTTTGCAGCGCCAGACCGTAAAAGGCTTCGGCGTTGCGTTTCCAGGCCGGATCCAGCGGCGCCGCCCCGGAGGAGACATAGCGCAGCTTGCTGCCTTCCAGTTTTGTGACGCCCTGTTCGCGGGCGTATTGCATCAGCAGCGCGTGCATCTGGGGCACGGCGGGCAGCACGGTGACGCCATCCAGCAGCGCCTCATAAAGGGCGGCGGGGGTGAAGCGGGCCTGCAACCGCACCGCAGCCCCGGCGCGAGCCGAGGCGACGATCATCGAAGCCAGACCAAAGACATGGGTGACCGGCAGGCCGCCATAGACCTGATCGCCGGGCTTGATCCCGCGCAGATTGGCCGAGGCTTGTCCCGCAAACAGCAGGTTCGCATGGCTCAGCATCACGCCCTTGGGGTCGCCGGTGGTGCCGGTGGTATAAAGCATGACCGCGATCTGCTCCGGCCCGTCCTGAACCGGTTCCGGCGCGCTGGGTCCGGCCACGGCGATGGCCACCTGACCGTAAAGTCCATACCGGCTTTGCGCCTCCAGCCGGAGGGCGTGGGCGGCGGCGTCCTTTGACGAGGCGGTGGTCAGGACGATCACGCGCGGGGTGGCATGGGCGGTGACGCGGGTGATTTCATCCGCGCTCATCCGTGCATTGACCGGCACCGCCCAGGCGCCGATCCGGCTGCAGGCAAACAGGAAGGCCACCGTCGCCGCCGCGTTTTCCGACACGATCAAAACCCGGTCCCCCGGCGCCACGCCTTCGGCGCGCAGATCCGCCTCGGCGTCCTTGCTGGCCTGCTGCAGTTCAGCATAGCTCAGCGGGCGCCCGTCGAAATCAATGAGAGCCAGCGCCTCGGGAGAGGTCACGGCCCAATGCTCAACGGTTTCGTGGATGCGGGTATAGTTGGTCATGGGCTGGGTCCGGGGTCAAAAGTGAGTGTCAGGAGCGGTGCGTGCGGGTCAGTCTTTGGCAGCAGAGCCGCCGTTCAGCCGGTCGGTGGGAACCCGGCGAAATACCCCGTTCGAGGTGGCGATCAGGGTGCCGTCTTCTGCCTCCAGCCGCCCGGCGATGAACAGGGTGCTGCGCCCGCCGCCGGTGATCTGCCCGGTTGCGGTAACCCGTCCGGCATAGGCGGGGGCGATGAACTGGGTGGTCAGGGAGATGGTCAGAAACGGCGCGCGTCCCGTGGGATCGACGCTCATTGAGCCGGTGGCGCCGCTGGCGCTGTCCAGCAGCGTGGTGGCGATGCCGCCGTGCAGAACCCCGTGGCGGTTCAGGTGCGTTTCGTTGAGGTCCAGCCAGCAGCGCGCGCCGCCATTACCTGCGCTGTTGCTGACGTCCAGAACATAGCCGATCAGGCGCTGCGGGCCGGTTTCGGAATGGATGATCAGGTCGTCAGTGGACATTGAAGGCTCCTTGGTCTGCGGGGGCTGGACTGCGCCGGTCGCGGGCACAACACGGGCGCGCGCAGCCGATTTTGCGGCACCTTAGCAGGGTCATCGATCATTTCAATAAATAAAATACAATTCCGATATGCGGAATTAGCCGCGTTGGACAAGCGCCGGACTTTTGCCTGTCATTCGCTCTAGCGTACGTACGGCGGCCTGCAGTTTTGGTCCCACTTCGTTCTCCATCCGCTCGACCGTCAGCATCTCGGGGGTGGCGCCGCAGGTAAAGACTACGGGCTCGTCGAATTCATGGCTGCGGAAGGGCACGGAGACCGCGTTGACCGTACTGGCATAGCGTAGCCCGTGCCCGGCGATCACGAAGCCCCGGGCGACCAGCTGCGAATAGGCATCCTCGCGCAGGCTGGCTACGGTGACGTCGGAATCCTCGAGCATTTCGCCATAGGTGTCGACGTAGCTGGCGAATTCCCGGTCCGACTGGGCCGCAAGCTGGGCCTGCCCCGAGGAGGAATGCGTCAGCGGGATACGGTGACCGACCTCCAGCCAGATCGATGACGCCTGATGCGGGCGCCAGGTCTTGGTCAGTAGAATCTTCTGATCGTCCCGCACCCCGATCAGAACCAGGGTGCCGGTTTCATCCGCCAGCGGCTGCATGATGTCGGTGGCGGTATCGACGAAGGACACCGAGGCCGCCGCCACATTGCCAAGGGCCAGCAGGGCAGGGCCGGGGCGATACCGGTCATGCCGGTGCCCATGCGACAGGTAGCCAAGCGCCTGCAGGGTGAAGGTCAGCCGCGACACGGTGGATTTCGGCAGACCGGTGCGCTCGGACAGTTCCTGATTGCTGAGCCCGTCATCGCTGGGCCTGAAGGCGCGCAGAACACTCATCCCGCGCGCCAGGGTGGTTGCAAACCGGCGATCCGTCGGAGCTTCCTTGGCCATATGTGTCAATCCCGTCATGTTTTGCTTCAGACCGGATTACATCATCGAGTTCGGTAGAAGCAACGAAATCGCGGGAAAGGCCATCAGAAGGATCAGGACAATGACGTCGACGGACAGAAACCGTGCGATTCCGGCAAAGATCCGGTCGATCGGCGCGTCCTTGCCCACCACATTGGCGATGACAAAGACGTTGAGGCCCACCGGCGGTGTGATCAGGCCGATTTCCAACAGCTTGATGATCACGACGCCGAACCAGATCAGGTCCATCCCATAGGTTTCCACCAACGGCACCACCAGCGGCAGGGTCAGAACCATGATCCCGATGGGATCAAGGAACATGCCCAGCAAAAGGTAGATCAGCGCAATCGACAGTAGCAGCCAGAACACCGACAGCTCGGCCTGGGTCACCACATCGACAATCGCGGGGGCGACGCCGGTCAGCGCTACGAAGGCGACAAAGATCTTGGCCCCTGCGGCGATGAAGAAGATCGACGCGGTCTGCAGGCAGGTTTCGCGGAAGGCTTCCCAGATCGAGGTCAGGGTCAGCTTGCGCTGCAGCACACCAATTGCCACGGCGAGGCTGAGACAGACAGCTGCTGCCTCGGTCGCGGTGAAGATGCCGCCGTAGATGCCGCCGATGATGACGATGAACAGCACGAAGGCAGGCCAGGCCAGTGCCGCGGCGCGGAACCTGTCGGCATATGAAATCTCGGCCGTGTCCACCGGGGCGGCCGCCGGGTCGCGTTTGACCCAGATAAAGATCACCAGAACGAAACCGGCGAGGGTCAGAAGACCGGGCAGGATGCCAGCAACGAACAGTCGGTTGATCGAGGTTTCGGTGAAGATGCCGTAGATGATGAACAGAACGCTGGGCGGGATCAGGGATCCCAGGGTGCCGCCCGCTGCGACCGATGCGGTGGCCAGGCGGTTGTCATAGCCCATGCGCAGCATTTCCGGCGTGCAGATCCGGCCCATGGTCGAAGCGCAGGCAATCGAGGATCCGGTGATGGCGGAAAAGCCGCCGCAGCCCATGACCGATGCCATGGCAACGCCGCCCGGTACCGCCGACAGCCAGACCCGCGCTGCGTGGTAGATCCGTGTGGTGATATCGGCCTTATAGGCGATATGCCCCAGCGCGATGAACAACGGTATCATCGACAGATCATAGGAGTGAATAAGGTCGAAGGAGTTGGAAAACACCATCGAGGTGGTCGCCCGGATGGCGCGTTCCGGCATGAAGGTGCCGGTGCGGAAGGCGAATATGCAGAAGGTGCCGACGGCCGCCACAGCGGCAAGGGTGAAACTGATCGGCACCCGCAGGGCCAGCAGGATCAGAACGGCGGCAAAGGCAATCAGCCCAATCGTAGAGGCGTCCATCAGTCCAGTCCCTCGGCATGTGTGTCGGCAAAGCTGTAATCGCCCGCGCGGATGGCGCGGATGTCCTGCACCACCAGCACCAGAAGGCGCAGCCAGCACAGGGAAATCCCGATCAGGAAAATCAGGCGGCCGGGCCATTTCGGCAGTTCCAGATCGCCGTAGAAAAACCCGCCCGAGGTAAAGTTATGGGCAAATTCGCGCCCGCCGGCATAGATCAGCGGCATCAGGGCAAAGAGACCTACGATTGAGCCGAAGACCGCCAGCCAGGCCTGTGCCCGGGGCGGCAGGCGGCTGGCGAGGAATTCGACCGCTACGTGGCTGCGCGCCAGGGTGGCAGCGGCCAGCGGCAGCACGATGGCGGCGACCATCAGTTCGCGCACGATGACGATCGTGTCGGGCAGGGCCACGTTGAATATGGCCCGCGAAAATACGCTGGCGGTGATCATCAGCCCCAGGGCGATGACGGCTGCCACCGCAAGGTTCAGCAGGAAAGTTTCCAGTGCTTTCAGCATCAGAGCCTCGTGTGGGTCAGGCATTGCAGGAGAAAAAGCGGGGGCGGCAAGAGGCCCGCCCCCGCAGTCGTTGGTCCCGGTGTGGTGTTGCCACCAGTCATGAGGAGGCGGGACCTACGGTTTAGCGGGTCCAGGGATAACCCTTGCTGTCACGCTCTTCGGTGTATTTGGCGATCAGGCCGCGGTATTCTTCCAGGAGGGCCGCACCGTCCATGCCGGATGCGTTCATCTGCTCAACCCAGGCGTCGATGTGCTTGGTACCGGCGGCGACCAGCTTGGCACGCTCTTCCTCGGGCAGGGTGAAGACCTCGATACCCTTTTCCTTCATGGTTTCGATGGCAGCATCGTTCGCGGTGGTGATCAGACGACCGAATTCATCCGCCATGCCGCGACCGGCATCCAGCAGGACCTGCTGCTGGTCTTCGGAAAGGCTGTCAAAGACGTCCTTGTTCATCAGGATACCAAGACCGCCGACCTGACCCCAGTTCAGCAGGGTGTAGTTGTCCATGACTTCCTGCTGTTTGAGGGCGGTGACAGCGTAGGAATAGCCCTGCGAGCATTCCAGCAGACCGGTGTCCAGACCCTGATAGGCCTTGTAGATGCTCATGTTGACCATGTTGCCGCCCAGCTCGCCAAAGACCTTGCCGTAGGCGCCGGTGCCGCGGATCTTGCGGTCCTTGATGTCTTCGACCGAACGGATCGCATCGCCGGTGCAGCCGATGTGCACGGCTGAGGTGGTGAAGGTGCCGATATAAACGAGGTTCTTCTTGGCCAGATCCTCGGCAATCACCGGGGAAGAGCGCATCAGCTCATCCGTGGCGCGCATGCCGACCCAGGCGTCGGGGTTGTCGAGCGGCAGATCCGCGATGCCATAGGACTGCATTTCCTGCGGATAGTAGACCGCGATCACGGTGCCGAGGTCAGCAACGCCGTCACCGATGGATTGCACGGCGGCATTGGCCTTGAACAGGGCGCCGCCCCATTGCACGTCCACCTTCAGATCGCCGCCCGAGGTCTCTCCAACGGTATCGGCGAACCATTGCAGCGCGGCGGCACGGGCGCCGCGATTCGGGCCGGCCTCGCCGTGGATCAGGGTGGTCTGCGCCGAAGCAACGCCGGCAAAGGCCATCAGCGCAGCGGGCAGCAGGGCGGATTTCAGGCGTGATTTAAACGGGGTATTCATGACGGTCTCCTCCCAGAGATATTCCACTATGTAGAATTAAGTTCCGATATAGGGAAATTCTTGGCTGATCATGGGGAGAAAGGCAACAGGATTCTTGTGTCGATTGGCGCAGGCGGCTGACGCAAGGTCAGTTGCTGCATCGCAGCACTGAGGGCGCAGGCGGAGGGCTTCAGCCTCAAACCTGCAGAAATCCAATGGAAAACGGGAAAGGGGTGGAAATTCAGCCGAGAAAGTCGCGGGCGCGGGCGTTCTTCAGCGTTTCCTGTGGGGTACATCCATAGCGTGTCTTGTAGTATTGTGAGAACCGCCCGAGATGGGTCATGCCCCAGCGTTCGGCCACTTCGGTGACGCTGGCCTCGCGCCGCCCCTGCAGCAGATCCTCGTGTGCCCGCTGCAGACGGATGTCACGCAGATAGGCCATCGGCGCCATCGACAGGAAGCGTTTGAACCCCAGTTGCAGGTTGCGCGCGCTGACCCCGGCATAGGCGGCGATCTCGTCGATATCCAGCGGGCGGTCGAGGTTGGCCAGCATATAGGCCTGCGCCCGGCGCACATGGCCGGGAATGACCGAAGAGGTCACCCGCCGCAGCTGGCCGGAATAGTTGTGCCGATGCGCCTCCAGCAGGCCGGTCATCACCGTGTTTTCCATGTAATGCGTCAGCAGCGGGCTGGGATTTTCCGAAACGGCGGACGGGGCAGGGAATGGGGCGCTGGGGGGCAGGGTAGGATCCCGCGCCTGTTCCGCATCCGCCACCAGAAGATGCACCAAGCGCAGCAGCCGGGTCCCGGCGGGGCTGGTCAGATCCAGCGCCCCTTCGAATGCGATGGGTTGATCGGTGGTGAGGCCGAGATTGGCATTGGCGTGGGCGGTCAGCGCCCGGCGGCTGATCTGCAACAGCAGCTGTTTGCAGCCTTCCTCCCAGATCATCGTGGTTTCCCGGTGTGGGTTCAGCACCGCCGCCCGCCCCGCATCGCTGGTATAGCGATCGGTGCCATTGACGATGGCGGCGCTGCCGCTGACCGGGATTTGCACCAGATAGAACTGGTCCAGACATCCCGGCGCGATCTGCGTCTTGGCGCCATATTCGATGTAGTTCAGCGACACGCGTTCCCCTGGCACATGGTGGTGCCGCGCCTGGAATGGCGCCTTGCCGATGGTATTGAGCTGATGCGGACAGAAAATGCGGCCGACGGCCTCCCGGGCCTCGTCCAGATCGTGGGTGCGGAACCGCGCAAACCGCGCAAGCGGTACTGCCGGTTCCCGGAATGTCTCCTGCGGGCCTGGCATCTGTCGTCCTGTTGAACCTGCCCCTGCATAGCACGGGTTCCGCCATTCCACCTAGGGCGACGCAGATTTCTTCGTTTTTTGGATAATGGCTGCGCCTATCGGATAGCCGGAGACCGATGCGGCGGGAAACCTGTCTTTCACAACTGCACAAGAACCACAACAGCACGACAGGGATATGACAGATGAAGGGACTGGACGGCAAGGTTGCCATCATTCCAGGCGGCGCCACCAAGATCGGCGCAGCCATCGCACAGGCGTTTCGCGCCGCGGGCACAAAGGTAATGATCGCCGACATCAATGAAGAGGCAGGTCAGGCGCTGGTGGGCGATGGTATTGCCTTTTGCAAGACCAACCTGCGCGAGGATGATGACATCGCGGCGCTGGTCGCGGCCACCAAGAAAGAATTCGGGCGCATCGACTTTCTGGTCAACGTGGCCTGTTCCTACCTCGACAACGGCGCGGAATCGACCCGGGAGGAGTGGCTGGAAAGCCTTGATGTGAACATCGTCGGCTCGGTCATGCTGATGCAGGCCGCGCGCGAAGAACTGGCCAAGAACCGCGGCGCCATCGTCAATTTCGGCTCGATCTCGGCGCGCGTCGCGCAAAAGGGTCGCTGGCTCTATCCGGTGTCCAAGGCGGCAATCCTGCAGCTGACGCGCAACCAGGCGATGGATCTGGCGCCCGATGGCATTCGCGTCAACGCGGTCAGCCCCGGCTGGACCTGGTCGAACATCATGGATGAGCTGACCGGCGGCGACCGGGAGAAGACCGACAGCGTGGCCAAGCCGTTCCACCTTCTGGGGCGCACCGGCAACCCCGAGGAAGTCGCCAATTCGGTGCTGTTCCTCTGCTCGGATGAGGCGGGCTTCATCACCGGCACCGATATCCGCGTCGACGGCGGCTATACCGCAATGGGTCCGGAACGCGACGAAGAAGCCATCGCCCAGCTGATGGCCTGAGCCTGCGCATAAAAACAAACCGACAGGGAGTAACAACCATGAGAAAGATCACCATCATCGGTGGCGGCCAGTCCGGACTGCAACTGGGGCTTGGCCTGTTGAAACAGGGCTACAAGGTCCGCATCGTGCAGAACCGCACCGCCGAAGACATCAAGACCGGCCGTGTCATGTCCAGCCAGTGCATGTTTGGCGAATCGGTACAGAACGAGCGCGATCTCGGTATCGATTTCTGGACCGAGGACCAGTGCCCCCCGGTCGAAGGCATTTCCTTTGCCGTGCCGCACCCCGAAGAGGCAGGCGCCAAGGCGATCGACTGGACCGGGCGGCTGGACCGCTTTGCCTATTCGGTGGACCAGCGGGTCAAGATCCCGGTCTGGCTGGAGGAATTCGAACGCCTCGGCGGCCAGCTGGTCATCAAGGACGCCGGCATCAGCGATCTGGAGCTTTATGCGCGTGAAGACGATCTGGTGCTGGTCGCCTCGGGTAAGGGCGACGTGGGTCGGCTGTTCGAACGCGACGCGGAAAAATCCCCCTATGACAAGCCGATGCGGGCGCTGGCGCTGACCTATGTCACCGGCATGACCCCGCGCCCCGAGCATTCGGCGGTCTGTTTCAACCTGATCCCGGGCGTTGGCGAGTATTTTGTCTTCCCGGCGCTGACCACAACCGGCCCTTGCGAGATCATGGTGTTTGAAGGCGTGCCGGGCGGTCCGATGGATTGTTGGGGCGATGTGAAATCCCCCGAACAGCATCTGGCGAAATCCAAGGAAATCCTGTCGACCTTCCTGCCGTGGGAGGCCGAGCGGTGCACCAATATCGAGCTGACCGACGACAACGGCATCCTCGCGGGCCGCTTCCCGCCGACGGTGCGCAAACCGGTGGCGACGCTGCCCTCGGGCGCCAAGGTGCTGGGCATCGGCGATGCGGTCTGCCTCAACGATCCGATCACCGGGCAGGGGTCCAACAACGCCTCCAAGGCGGCCAAGGTCTATATGGACCGGATTCTTGCGCGGGATGATCTGCCCTTTGACGAGGCCTGGATGCAGGGCACATTCAACGCCTATTGGGACTATGCGCAATGGGTGGTGAACTGGACCAACATGATGCTGCTGCCGCCGCCGCCGCATGTGCTTAATATCATGGGCACCGCCTGCGCCGAGCCGCGTCTGGCCAACCGGATCACCAACGGGTTCGACGATCCGCGCGACTTCTTCCCGTGGTTCGCCGATCCGCAGGCGGCAGAGGCCTATCTGTCGCAACTGCAGGCGGCCTGAGGCATGGGCATGAGCGTCGATCCAGCCAGCTTCCGTTCGGCGATGGCGCGGTTCCCGGGGGCGGTGACGGTGATCACCGCCCTGTCGGGGCCAGATGCGGGCCGGGAACGTCGGGGCATCACCGCCACCGCCGTTTGTTCGGTGTCGGCAGAGCCGCCCAGCCTTCTGGTCTGCGTCAACCGCGCCACCGGCACTGGCGCCGCGATCCGGGACACCGGGCGGTTCAATGTCAACTTGCTGGCCAAACCCGATGGCCTGCTGGCCTTGCAATTCGCGGGGCAGGGTGGGGTCACCGGCGAAGAGAAATTCTCCGAGGGCGATTGGCAGGAGGACGCCCGCGGCCTGCCGCGCCTTGCCTCTGCGCTGTTGTGTTTTTCCTGCGAGGTGAGCGAAGCGACTGACGCGGGCAGCCATACGGTGTTCATCGGTGAGATCACCGATATCGTCCACGGCGATGGCGAGCCGCTGCTCTATGAACGGTCGGGGTTCCAATGTCTGGCCCCGATCTGAACACTGGTTTTCGGGCGCGTCAGTAACCGCGCGCCCGGTCCACCTCGTGCAGCAGCGCCTGACCGGTGCCAAGGCGGCGCAGGTTCTCCACCACATCCCCCAGTGCATCCCCCAGATGCCAGCCCGACACATGCGGGGTGATGGTCACACGCGGGTGGCGCCACAGCGGATCATCTTGGGGCAGGGGTTCCGTGCACAGGACATCCAGCACCGCATGACCGGGCGTGCCGCGATCCAGCGCTGCGATCAGCGCGGGTTCATCAATCAGATCGCCGCGCCCGGCGTTGATCAGCACCGCGCCGGGTTTCATCGCCGCCAGCAGCTCCGCATCCATCAGCTCGCGTGTATCGGCGGTCGAGGGCAGGATGGCGCAGACGTAATCGCATTGGCCCAGCATCTGCGGCAGTGCCTCTGCGCCGTGGTGACAGGTGATGCCTTCGATCTCCTTGGGGGAGCGGCTCCAGCCGTGAACCTGAAAGCCAAGGCTCGCCATCAGTCGCGCGGTCAGCCCGCCGATATGACCAAGGCCAAGAACGCCGACCGTTGTCATATGGGTGCGTTTCGGGGCCACCGAATCCCATTTAGCCCGGGCCTGCGCCGCCGCGTGATGCAGGAGATTGCGCTGTTCGCGCAAAATATAGGCGAGACAGTATTCCGCGATTTCGCGCGCGGGTTCTTCCGGCTTCAGCCGTGCCACGCGCACATGCGGCGCCACGGTGGGGTGGTTGACGATGGTTTCGACACCGGCGCCCAGTTTCTGCACCAGTTGCAGATTGGGCAGCTGTGCGGCGATGTCGGTTTTCAGCGAAGACACGGCCAGCATGGTGATCTCATCCAGGTTGCCAGGGTTTGAGGCCGGGCGGATATCCGCGCCGGGGCTGAGCGCGCGCAGCTCTTCTGCCAGCTCTTCTTCGGTGAACCAGCCGCCATGTCCGATGCTGATAAGTAGTGCCATTCGCTCTGTTTCCTTCCGTTACTTCCGTACCGTCAGCCTGTTACGTTCCGTCACAGTGCTGGACAGCGTTCGCGCGACTAAGCCATGATTTCAGCCAAAGCGAAAGGCGCAGGGAGGAAGGTCATGGATATGAATTTTGGGATGCGGGACGAGAACCGCAAGCTGCTGGACCGGGTCGCAGCAATGGTGCGTGATGAGATCATGCCGCTGGAGGCCGAATACCAGGCTGAGATCGGCAAGGGCGACCGCTGGACCTATACCGAGCGTCAGGCAGAGATCCTTGAAGGGCTGAAGGCCAAGGCGAAAGCTGCCGGTCTGTGGAACTTCTGGCTGACCGACAGCGACCGTGGCTTTGGCCTCACCACCGTGGAATATGCCCATTTTGCCGAGGAAATGGGCAAGACGCCGCTGGGCTCCGAAGTGTTCAACTGTTCAGCTCCCGATACCGGCAATATGGAAGTCTTCGAGCGCTACGGTACCGACAAGATGAAGAAGGAATGGCTGGCGCCGCTGCTGGAGGGGGAAATCCGCTCTGCCTATCTGATGACCGAGCCGGAAGTTGCATCTTCCGATGCCACCAATATCGACATGTCCTGCATACGCGATGGCGATGATTATGTCTTGAATGGTGAAAAATACTGGGCCTCGGGTGCGGGCGATCCGCGCTGCAAGGTCTATATCGTGATGGTGCGCACCGGCGGTGATGATCTGCCGAAACACGGGCGCCATTCGATGATCGTGGTGCCTGCCGATGCGCCGGGCATCGAGATCCTGCGCCCGATGGAGGTCTTTGGCCACGATGATGCGCCCCATGGCCACATGCACCTTCGCTTCACCAACGTGCGCGTTCCGGCCGAGAACCTGCTGGTTGGCGAAGGACGCGGCTTCGAGATCGCCCAAGGGCGCCTTGGGCCGGGTCGCATTCACCACTGCATGCGTTCGATCGGTCAGGCCGAGTCGGCGCTGGAGCTGATGTGCCGCCGCTCGCTTGAAAAAGAAGCCTTTGGCAAGAAGCTGGCGCAGCTGGGGGCCAACTACGATATCATCGCTGAATGTCGCATGGAGATCGAGATGGCGCGGCTTCTGTGCCTCAAGGCCGCCTGGATGATGGATCAGGGCGATGCGCGCGCCGCCGCGCCGCATATCTCGCAGATCAAGGTGGTTGCCCCGCGCGTTGCGCTGAAGGTGCTGGATGAGGCGATGCAGATGCACGGCGGTCAGGGCATTTCTCAGGACACACCGCTGGCCATGGGCTGGACCTGGCAGCGGGCGCTGCGCTTTGCCGATGGGCCGGATGCGGTGCACCGCCGTCAGGTGGCGCGGACCGAGCTGAAGAAATACACGCAGGAAAAGGTCTGAGGCTGATGTCAAAGGCGCAGTCGTCGAACGCCCTGTCGGCGGCGCCGTTCTTTTCCCAGCGCGCCGATGGCGCCTTTGTCGGTAATGACCCGGCTCGGGGTCCCTGGTCCCCGGATCATTGCCACGCCGGTCCGGTCACCGGGCTGGTGGCGCGGGCGGCAGAGCAGGCGGTGGGGCCGGGCAAGATGCTGACCCGGCTCACCCTCGACATCCTGCGCCCCCTGCCGCTGGCGGGGCTTTGGGTGGCGGCGGAAACCACCCGCCACACCCGGACGCTGGCAACCACTTCGGTGACGGTCCACGATGACGACGGAACGCTCTGCGTGCGGGCCTCTTCGATGCATCTGGTCGAGAAGGATCTGGGCCAGGTGCCGACGGCGCCGGTCACGCCCCTGCGGCTGGAGGAGGCCACGCCCGGCGATTTCACCATCGGCGCCGGGCTGCACGACAGGCCCTATTTCGGGCAGTTTCTGGATGTTGCCTATCCACCGGGGGCGGGCTTTGGCCCTGGCCCTAAGGCGATGTGGATGCGCACGACGACGCTTCTGGAGGGAGAGGAGCAGTCGCCGATCCAGTCGCTCTGCGCGCTTGCCGATTGCGGCAATGGTATCTCCTGGAACGCGCGTCCGGCCGAAATGGGGTTCATGAACACCGACCTGACCCTGCATGTGCACCGCGCCCCGGAAAGCGACTGGCTGGCCTCCGACTCCGTGTCGCATTGGCACGGCACCGGTATCGGCATGTCGCAATCGGTCCTGCAGGACACCAGGGGGCCGGTCGCAACCGCCTTGCAGACCCTGGTGCTGCACCCGCCCTCCTGAAGTTGCGGCGGGTGAGGGCTCCCGCCTGTTTGCAGCATTCTGCGAATGCTCCGCACAGTTGGGCGTGGCGCCGCTGGCGCGGCGCAGGGCTGCTGGGGAAGCGGTTCAGGGGCAGGTCTGCCCTGAACGCGCGCCTTCGATTGTGTCTTTGAAATGCCGCCTCAAGGGTAAACCGCGCGTGCCGCGCGGCGGCAGGGCCGCCCTTGACCCGGCGGTTGGGTGAGGGATCCGCGCCGCGTTTGCGGCGCCCGGCCCAAGGCTTTGCCTGGTATCTGCGAAGCACGAAAAAGGCGCGGGAGCCCGCCCCTGCATTTCGGGACGGGTGCTATCGACTGTCTGTGGCAAAGATCGGATCGGGGTACCCGACGCGGGCCAGATAAAGGCCATGTCCGGGGCAGACCGGGCCACAGGCGGCGCGATCGCGGGCCTCAAGCGCCGCCTTTACGTCGACGGGGGACCAGCTGCCTGCGCCGACCCGTTCCAGCGTGCCGACAAAGCTGCGCACCTGATTGTGCAGAAAGCTGCGGGCGCGCACGTGGAAATGGATTTCCGGCCCGGTGAAGCCCGCGACCCGTTCCACCGTCAGCTCATCCAGGGTTTTGACCGGGCTGGCGGCCTGGCAGATGGTGGAGCGGAAGGTGGTGAAATCGTGATGGCCGATCAGGTGATCTGCGGCCTGCTGCATCGCCTCGGCATCAAGTTCATGCGGCACCTGCCAGACCTGGCCTGCCTCATGGGTGGCCGGGGCGCGGCGCATCAGGATGCGGAAGAGGTATTGCCGCTCGACCGCCGAGAACCGCGCGTGCCAGTCATCGGAGACCCTTGCGCAGGCGGTGATGGCGACCGGATTGGGCTTCAGGTGGAAGTTCAGCGCCTCTGACAGGCGGAAGGGGTCCCAGTCTTTCTGCAGATCGCAATGCGCCACCTGGCCCAGCCCGTGCACTCCGGCATCGGTACGTCCGGCGGCGGCGATGGTGTGATCCCCAGGCTCCAGTCGCGCCAGCGCAGCCTCGATCGCCCCCTGCACAGAGGGGTGTTCCTTCTGCCTTTGCCAGCCGGCAAAGGGCGCCCCATGATATTCGACTTTGAGAGCAAAACGCGGCATGGCGCGGCAGTAGCGCGGTGCGGGACACAAGGCAAGTCCTTTGCCCCGGCGACCTTGGCTTGCTGCATCGGGCTCTGGTATCCAGCCTGGAGCCTGCCTATCTTGGGGGCAGCGGCCCGGCCGTCGGAGCGACCAAGCAGAGCAGAGTACAGCAGAACAGGACAAAGGCAGGCGCGTGGTACTGACATCCCTAGCCGACAGCGCAGCCCGCCGGGTCGAGGCCCTGGGCAGCAGCCTGTCGGAGACTTTTCTGGAACCGAGCCTGCGGCTCGGCGTCACCGGGCTGGCGCGGGCGGGCAAGACCGTCTTTATCACTTCGCTGGTGGCCAATCTGATGAACCGGGGCCGCATGGTGCAGCTATCGGCGGCGCGGGACGGGCGGATCGAGACTGCCTATCTGCAACCGCAGCCCGACGACACCGTGCCGCGGTTCGATTATGAATCCCATCTGGCCGCCCTCACCGGGGCTGATCCGCATTGGCCGGACAGCACCCGCGCCGTTTCCGAACTGCGCCTCAGCCTGAAGGTGCGGCCCTCGGGGCTGCTCGCCGGGCTGCAAGGGCCCCGGGTGTTGCATCTGGATATCGTGGATTATCCGGGGGAATGGTTGCTGGATCTGGCGCTGCTGGACAAGAGCTTTGATCAGTGGTCCGGCGAAGTGCTGGCCCGGATCGCCGGGCGGGAAGAGGCGCAGGGTTTCCTTGCCGCCGCAGAGGCCACCGATGCGGATGCCGCCCATGACGAGGGGCAGGCGCAGGCGCTGGCGGAAGCCTTTACCGAATACCTCAACGCCGCGCGCAAAGCCGGGTATTATGACTGTACGCCGGGCCGGTTCCTGCTGCCGGGGGATCTCGCAGGCTCACCGGTGCTGACCTTTGCGCCGCTTGCCGCCGGGGAGGGCAGCGCGCCGCGTGGCAGTCTGCGGCGGGAAATGGCGCGCCGCTACGAGGCCTACAAGGCGCGGGTGGTGAAGCCGTTCTTTCGCGATCACTTTTCCCGCATCGACCGGCAGGTGGTGCTGGTCGATGCGCTGGGGGCGATCCATTCCGGCCCGCCTGCGGTCGAGGATCTACGCCAGTCGATGGCGGATATCCTGGGCGCCTTCCGGCCTGGGCGCAACCGGTTCCTGACCCGGATCCTGGGCGGCAAAAGGGTGGAGAAGATCCTGTTCGCCGCCACCAAGGCGGACCATTTGCACCACGTCCAGCATCCGCAGCTGACCGCCATCATCGAGGCGCTGACTCGCGAGGCGCAGGACCGCGCCCGCTTTGCCGGGGCGGAAACGGCGGCCCTGTCGCTGGCCTCTTTGCGGACCACGACCGAGGAAATGCGCCCCCATCAGGGACAGGAGTTGCCCTGCGTGCGCGGAACCCTGCTGGAGGGTGGACGGCAAGCGGCCTTTTACCCCGGCGCTTTGCCCGAGGACCCGGGCAAGCTGCTGACCCCGGCGCGGCAAGGGGCGGAGAGCTGGCTGGAGGGAGACTATCAGAGCATGGCCTTTGCGCCTGCGCCCCTGAGCCTCAGACCCGGGGATGGCTTGCCGCATATCCGACTGGACCGGGCCGCCGAATTCCTGATCGGAGATCGTCTATGAGCCTTGAATTGCGCCCGGCGCGCCCGACGGATGCGGGCACGATTGGCGATATCCTGCACCGGTTTGCGGCAGAAACGCCCTGGATGCCAGAGCTGTATTCCGGGGCCGAGGCGATTTCCTTTTGCGGGGTGATGATCGACCGGGGGTGGGTCACCGTGGCCGAGGAGGGCGCCAGGGTGCTGGGATTTTTGGCCCGTGATGGTCCGGAAATCTGCGCCCTCTATCTGGCGCCCGAGGCGCGCGGGCAGGGCATAGGCAAACGCCTTCTGGAGGCGGCCAAGGGGGGCAGCGGGCATCTGCATCTCTGGACCTTTGAGGCCAATACCGGGGCGCAGCGGTTCTACCTGCGCGAAGGGTTTACTGAGACGGCGCGCAGCGATGGCGCGCGCAATGACGAAGGGCTGCCGGATATTTCCTATGCCTGGCAGGCCGCGAAACAGGAGGCCGCGTGATGAGCCAGGGACCCGTCGTCTTCGACCTGGAGGAAGACCAGAAACCGGCCCCCGCTGTCAGCGATGCGCCGCCGGTTCCCGATCTTGGGCCGGAGGTGCCGGGCGGGCCGCCTCCGGCTGCCATGCAGCGGGCTGCGGCGCTGGCGGCGCGGCCACCCTCGCGGCTGTCGCGCTGGTTCTGGGGCACGGTTCTGGCACTGCTCTGCGCGATGGTGTCAGTTGCGGCCTGGGACTTTGCCACCGGGCTGATTGCGCGGGTGCCGGTTCTGGGCTGGGCGATCTCTGCCGCTTTGCTGCTGGCGTTGGTGCTGGCGGCGCTGATGCTGCTGCGCGAAGGGCTGGCGCTGGCGCGGCTGAAGCGGGTTGACGATCTGCGACAGGCCGCGATCCCGGCGGTGGAGGATCCCACGGCGGCGCGCGCCTATGTGGCGCGGCTGGAGCGGTTTTATGGAGATCGTGCGGATCTGGCCTGGCATCGCGCACGACTGGCCGAGCGCACTCCCGAGGTGATGGATGCCGATGCCTTGCTGCAGCTGGCCGAGGACGAGTTGCTGGCGCCGCTGGATGCGCGCGCCCTGCAGGAGGTCGAAGGCGCCGCGCGGCAGGTGGCGACGGTGACGGCGCTGGTGCCGCTGGCACTGGCCGATGTTGTGACGGCGCTTGTTGCCTCGGTGCGGATGATCCGGCGGGTGGCCGAGATCTACGGCGGACGCTCGGGCCTCTTTGGCTCCTGGCGGCTGACGCGGGCGGTGCTGGCGCATCTGGTGGCCACCGGCGCGGTTGCGGCGGGGGACGATCTGCTGGAATCCGTGCT
This sequence comes from Phaeobacter sp. CAU 1743, assembly GCF_039839315.1. Taxonomy (NCBI): domain Bacteria; kingdom Pseudomonadati; phylum Pseudomonadota; class Alphaproteobacteria; order Rhodobacterales; family Roseobacteraceae; genus Phaeobacter; species Phaeobacter sp. CAU 1743. Next base: position 30,515 of record NZ_JBDOQR010000015.1, read on the forward strand.
GGGCGGATCGGTCCTGTCGAAATTGTCGCGGCGGTTTGGCGAAGGAGTGGTCAATGGGGCGCTGTCGGCGCGGGTTGGCATCGCCGCGATGGAGGTCTGCCGCCCGATGCCGTTTTCCCCGCGCCACCGCCCTTCGACCCGCAGGGTCGTGCAGCGGGCGCTGTCCGGTCTGTTTTCAAAATCCAGGTCAAAGGTGGACGCAGACCGCTAGGCGCGCGCCTTAGAACAGTTTGGGCGGGGCATCCTTGGGCTGGCGCATGGCGGTTACGCCGGTTCTGAAGCCTTCGCCGATCCGGTCGGCGAGCGCGCCCCAGCTTTGCGCGGTCTGCGTGGGCAGTTCGGCCTTCAGAACGCTGTGAAACAGGTCAAGCCAGAGTGGGAAATGCTCGGCCTTGATATCGGGGCGGGAGACATGCACCCGCATCGGATTGCCGTTGTAGCACTTCTCGCGCAGGATTGCGTTGCGCCAGAACCGGGCGATCTTTTCCTCGTGTTCCGGCCAGTCGGTCACATGGGCGCCGAACACCGGCCCTAACACGGGGTGCTGCCGTATCTTGCCATAAAAAACACGCACGACCTCGTCGATCTCGGCGCCGCTGATGTCAAAGCGGCGCAGCGGGGCGTCTTGCGCGGGGGGGCTGGGCAGATCGGAGGAGGTCACGGGAGTTCCTGACTTTGGTTTCGAAGGACAGCAATAGCCGGGCCGGAGGCGCGGGAAAAGGGGGCTGACCTAGGCTGGCCAAAGCCGTTTGAAAAAAAATCGCATCGGGGCTGAAACTTTTTGCGTGGGGGCTTCGTGGCTGTGGGCAGAGGTTCAAACAAAGGGAGAGATACCTATGGCCCATCTGGCTTCATCCTATGCGTCTTATGAAACGTTCCTGCGCGGCGCCGACGCCTTCTGGTCGGTAGACCTGGGGGCGATGAACAATTCGGGCGTCACCGGCGATGCGCTGCTGTCGGTCAACACCGAAGAGGACGGCACCCGCTATCTGAATATCTCGATCTCGGCGGCGGGGCTGACCCCGGATGTGCGCCACGCCCAGCACGTGCATGGCACCTTTGATGCCGAAGGCAATCCTTCGGATGCACGCATGCCGGTGACTGCGGATGATGCGGATCAGGACGGATTTGTCGAAGTGCTGGAAGGGTTGGCCGCCTATGGCGACATCCTGTTGCCGCTGACCGATGGCGATGGGGTGCTGCCGATGACCCGGTCGGACGGCACGATGAATTTCATCCAGAGTTATGAGCTGGGTGACGACAGCAACTTCTTCAGCCCGGTCAGCGGCAACGACTATACTGCGGCGGATCTGATGCCGATGGAAAACCGGGAAATCGTTATTCATGGGCAAAATGTGGGGTCGGGCTTCGGCGCCGGGACCGGCGGCGAGATCAACGGATCGCAGGATGGCTATGTGGGCCTGCTGCCCGTGGCCGCGGGTGAGATCGAAGGCACCAACCGGGCGCAGGCGCTCGACATCCTTGAGGACCAGTTCCAGCGGGCTTCGGAAACCGTGCGTCTGGGCGCGGGGGACGATGTCTTTGACGGCGGTCTTGGCAACGACCGGATCTATGGTGGCAAGGGCACCGACCGGATCGATGGCGGCGCCGATGATGACTGGCTCTGGGGGCGCAGCCAGAACGATGTGCTGCGCGGTGATGGTGGCGACGATCATCTTTTCGGTAACAAGGGCAGCGACCGCCTGTTCGGTGATGAGGGGGATGACCACCTGAAGGGCCACGGTGGCGGCGATGATCTGAACGGGGGCTTTGGCAATGACATGCTGAAAGGCCACCGCGGAGATGATATGCTGGAGGGCGGCGCCGGACGCGACATGCTGAAGGGTCACAGCGGCGATGATGTCCTGACCGGCGGCAATGGCCGCGACGTGCTGACCGGTGGCGCGGGCTGGGATGAGTTCGTCTATACCGATATGCGCGAAGGGCGCGACCGGATCACCGATTTTGAGGACGGGATCGACCTGATCAGCCTCAATACCCTGGGCATGGATTTTGCCGATCTCAGCATCAGCGATGCGGGGCGCGGCGCGCGGGTGGAATTTGGCAATACCTCGATCCTGCTCGAAGGCGTCATGGCGGATCAGCTGGACCAAAGCGATTTCATCTTCTGATCCCTGCTGTTGAGGGCAAAACAACGACGGGGCGCGGTCTTCTATTTGAGGGCTGCGCCCCTTCTTTTGCCGCGATAGGGTAGCGTAAATGCCCTGCCCGGAGACCCCGCAATGACAGACCACGGCCACAGCCCGCAGGAGATCAAGGACCGGATCGGCGCACCGCCGGGGCGGGGGGTGCTGCGCGATGTGGTCTATGGCGGCATCGACGGATCCGTCACCACCTTTGCCATCGTGGCGGGGGTGGCGGGCGCGGGGCTGTCGCCCTTTGTGATCGTGGCGCTGGGGCTGGCCAATGTGCTGGCCGATGGATTCTCGATGGCGGCAGGTAACTATTCCGGCACCAAGGCCGAACTGGACGACGCCCGCCGACTGCGCCAGGTCGAGAACCATCATATCGACCACTACCCGGATGGTGAGCGTGAAGAGGTGCGAGAGATCCTGCGGCTCAAGGGTTTGAGCGGTCGTGTGCTGGACGAGGCCACCGACGAGATCTGCAAGAACCGCGAAACCTGGGTCGATCTGATGATCGAGGGCGAATACGGGCTCGCCGGGGTGGACCCGCACCCGATGAAGGCCGCCATCGCTACCTTTGCTGCCTTTCTGGTGGCGGGGATGGTGCCGCTGCTGCCCTTTCTCTTCGGTCTTTCCAACGCCTTTACCGTGTCCTCCTGGATGACCATGGGCTGTTTCTTTGCCATTGGCGCCCTCAAAAGCCGCTGGTCGCTGGCGCCCTGGTGGCGCTCGGGCGGGGAAACGCTGGTGATCGGCGGTGCGGCGGCGGCCATGGCCTATGGCGTGGGGCTGATGTTCCACGCTTGAGGCGCGGTGTCTGCCCGGCGGGGGAAAATGTTTCGCGTGCGAAACGGTTTAAGGCCTTGTCAGGTTATCCTGACATTCCATTTTTATTGCGCGCTGAGGCCCCGCAACGGGGGCCGCAGAACCTGTGCTTCTGACTGATCCGCAGCGCGGATCACTTGACCTGGATTTTCGGAGGGTAGCCGTAGAGGTCCAGAGACTTGTCGCGTTCACTGGACATTCCGGCCAGCACAGCCGCCCCCAGCAGACCACCACCCCAAAGAACCTGCGCGGCGGCATTTTCCTGGGCCTTGAGCTTGGTGAGGTTCGTCACCTCTATGGTTTGAGTGACAGTCTTTTTGCCATCTGTGCAGGCGATCGTCATCGGCGGTGTGGCGCGACCAAAGCTGGGCAGGTTCACCTTGCCCGGAACCCGCAGGGCGCCCGAAAAGGCGGAGCTGGTCAGTGTACAGTCCGCTTGGGTCATGGGGGGATTGGCTTCGTTCAACTCGTTTTGCGCAAAGCTGATCCGGGTCTGTGTCGCCGTTTGCAATGGCAGCCTTTTCCCGGCCGCGGTCAGCGAGATATTCTTTGAGACAGGCAGCTGTTCTGCGGTTTGCAGCCTGCTGGCGTAGGTTTCGCTGGGGGATTCTGCTGTGTCGCAAGCCGAAAGCGTGACGCTGGCGGAAAGCAGCGCGGGTAGAATGTAGGTTTTCACTAAAAAGGGTCCTGTGTTGTGTTCTTTTAATTGATTATTCCTCCGTAAATACAGCGCATGGGTGTGTCCGGCAACTGTTGAGGCGCAAGAATGTTGCGCAGCAGCGCAGGGTGTCGCGACGTTGTGTGCTTTACCCTCCTGATGCAGCGCCCTATAAGGCCCGCATGTCCCACCGTGCGGCCATCATTATTCGAATTACGTACCCGGCGCTCTGATCCGAACACGGAATCCTAAGAGCCGCCGGGCAAAGGTGCTTGAGCCATCGCACCGAACCGAATATCCCACAGATAATCCTGACGACGACCAGCTATTCAAAGGACGCCACCGATGTGCGCCGACACGCCTCAGACCCCCGACTATAAAGACACCCTGAACCTGCCCAAGACCGATTTCCCCATGCGCGCGGGCCTGCCCAAGCGGGAACCCGCATGGCTTGAGCGCTGGGCAAAGATCGGTGTCTATGACCGGCTGCGCGAAAACAACGAAGGCCGCGAGCCGTTCACGCTGCATGATGGCCCGCCCTACGCCAACGGCCACCTGCACATCGGTCACGCGCTGAACAAGACCATCAAGGACATGATCGTGCGCTCGCACCAGATGATGGGCTATGATGCGCGTTACGTGCCGGGCTGGGACTGCCACGGTCTGCCGATCGAATGGAAGATCGAGGAACAGTACCGCAAGAAGGGTAAGAACAAGGACGCGGTGCCAGTCATCGAGTTCCGCCAGGAGTGTCGCGCCTTTGCCGATGAATGGGTCGATATCCAGCGGGAAGAGTTCAAACGCCTTGGCATCACCGGCAACTGGGCGAATCCGTACCTTACGATGGATTACCACGCCGAAGCGGTGATCGCGGGCGAATTCCAGAAGTTCCTGATGAACGGCACGCTGTATCAGGGCTCCAAACCCGTGATGTGGTCGCCGGTGGAAAAAACCGCGCTGGCCGAGGCCGAGGTGGAATACCACGACAAGGAAAGCTTCACCATCTGGGTGAAGTTCAAGGTCGTGCGTGGACCCGAAAACAATTTTGGCGACTCTCTCGCCAAGATTTACGTCGATGAAGAAGAAGGCAGAAGGCACGCGGAAGAGCGGATCTCGCGCCTTCTCGACGCCTATGTCGTGATTTGGACCACCACCCCCTGGACCATGCCCTCGAACAAGGCCGTGGTTTACGGCGAAGACATTGCCTATGGCCTTTATGAGGTGACCGGCACGCCAGAGGAATCCTGGGTCAAGGTGGGCGATAAATACGTGCTGGCCGACAACCTAGCGGCGGATGTGTTTAAACGCGCCCGCCTTGAAGACGACCAGTGGAAGCGTGTGGATGATGTGGACCAGTGGGAATTGAAAGGGTTGCAATTGATGCACCCCCTCGCAGGTGCCGAGGGCAGCAACGGTGAATGGGACGCTCCCCGCGACTTCCGCGCCGCCGACTTTGTCACCGACACCGAAGGCACCGGTTTCGTGCACTGCGCGCCCAGCCACGGGATGGAGGAATTCGAACTCTACCGTGACCTTGGCATGCTGAAGCAGGTCATCACCTACAATGTGATGGACGACGGTTCCTTCCGTGCCGACCTGCCGTTCTTTGGTGGCAAATACATCCTCAACCGCAAAGGCGGCGAGGGCGATGCCAACAAGACCGTCATCGACAAGCTGGTCGAGGTCGGCGGGCTGATGGCGCGTGGCAAGATCAAGCACAGCTATCCGCATTCCTGGCGCTCCAAGGCGCCGATCATCTATCGCAACACGCCGCAATGGTTTGCAGCCGTGGACAAGGAACTGGGCGACGGGCTCGATACCTATGGCAAGACCATCCGCGAGCGGGCGCTGACCTCGATCGACCAGCTGGTGAAATGGACGCCGCAGACCGGGCGCAATCGTCTCTATTCGATGATCGAAGCGCGCCCCGACTGGGTGCTGTCGCGCCAGCGCGCCTGGGGCGTGCCGCTTACCTGCTTTACCAAGAAGGGCGCCCTGCCCACCGACGATGATTTCCTGCTGCGCAACGATGAGGTCAACGCCCGTATCGTCGCCGCCTTTGACGAAAAGGGCGCCGATGTCTGGTACGAGGACGGCTTCAAGGCGCAGGTGCTGGACGGTATCGTTGATCCCGACGCCTATGATCAGGTCTTTGACGTTCTCGACGTGTGGTTCGATTCCGGCTCCACCCATGCCTTTGTGCTGCGTGACCGCGAAGATGGCACCGAGGATGGTATCGCCGATGTCTATATGGAAGGCACCGACCAGCACCGTGGCTGGTTCCACTCTTCCCTGCTGGAGGCCTGTGGCACCCTGGGCCGCGCGCCCTACCGCAACGTGGTGACCCACGGCTTCACGCTGGATGAGAAGGGCATGAAGATGTCCAAATCGCTGGGCAACACCATCGTGCCGGAAAAGGTCGTACAGCAATACGGCGCCGATATCCTGCGTCTGTGGGTGGCCCAGACCGATTACACCGCCGACCAGCGGATCGGCCCGGAAATCCTGAAAGGCACCGCCGACAGCTATCGCCGTTTGCGCAACACCATGCGGTACATGCTGGGCAGCCTTGGCGATTTCACCGAGGACCAGCGCGTTGATCCCGCCGAAATGCCCGAGCTGGAGCAATGGGTGCTGCACCGTCTTGCGGAACTGGATCACAAGGTGCGCTCCGGCTATGCCGCCTTCGACTTCCAGGGCGTGTTCTCCGCGGTCTTCACCTTTGCCACCGTGGATCTGTCGGCCTTCTATTTCGACGTGCGCAAGGACGCGCTCTATTGTGATGGCGATACGCTGAATGCCCGCGCCGCGCGCACCGTTCTGGACATCCTGTTCCACCGCCTGACCACTTGGCTGGCGCCGATCCTGGTCTTCACCATGGAAGAGGTCTGGCTGGAACGCTTCCCGGGCGAGGACAGCTCGGTGCACCTCGTCGACATCCCCGACACGCCCGCTGACTGGTTGAACGAGCCGCTGGCCGCGAAATGGGCCGCGATCCGTCAGGCCCGCCGGGTGGTGACCTCGGCGCTGGAAATCCAGCGCACCGACAAGGTGATCGGTGCCTCGCTTGAAGCAGCGCCGGTGGTACATCTGCGCGATGCGGAAGTTCTGGAAGCGCTGAAATCGGTGAATTTTGCCGATATCTGCATCACCTCGGATGTGGTTTTGACCGGCGATCCGGCCCCAGCCGAAGCCTTCCGCATGCCCGAGATCGACGGCATCTCGGTTGTGTTCGAAAAGGCCGAAGGCGAGAAATGCCAGCGCTGCTGGAAGATCCTGCCGGATGTGGGCACCCATGCCCATGCCGGTGTCTGCGGTCGCTGCGACAGCGCGCTGAGCTAAGGCTGACCACCCTCTCGCGCGAGGAGGCTAGTCCAAAACAGATTGCGCCGCCGTTGCCTGTTGAGGGCAACGGCGGCGTTTTTTCGTCGGACATCCGGGTCTTTGGAGAGGGTCGGCGCGCGGAGATCAGGCAGCAACGACCTTTTGCGCGGCCTTGTAATTGGCGCAGGCGTTGATGACGTTCATCGGCAGCGGCCCAACCGGGTGGCCGGCCAGCAGAGCGATATACTGCCGCCACAGCGCCTTGGCAGCGGCGGAAATCTCGGATTGGGCACCGTAGGCAGAGCCTGTCACGCGTTCCCGGCGCATGTCGTCCTGCGTCTTTTCCCAGGGTGATGCATCCGGTTGCCCCGGCATCTGCTGGGCGTCGCGCACCGCCAAGGACGGTTTGGCCGGGCCAGTGAAGACCGAGTTCACACTGCTATTCTGCATGTTTGGCGAATTCTGCAGGGCCTCTTCGCGCTGCTGCCGGAAGGCCAGACCCTGCTGGCTGCCATCGACCTGTTCGGTCGCGGCTTGAATCTTTTCCTTCTCAGGCAAGGCTTTCAGGCGATAGGCCGATTGTTCGGAGAGGCCCATCTTTTCGGACAGGCTGGCGTTCTCCTTTTCAGCCTGCACTGGGCCGACCATGACCGGCTGATTGGCTGACCAGCTTTGTTTCCAGGCCAGGTTGGCCGCATCCAGTCGAATCATGTCCTTGTTCCCACCTTTACTTTACCGAGACGTGCAGCTGATCGGTCCCGGCATTGCTCCTCCAGATGGCCGAAAGGCTGTCCGTGGCAGAGGCCGGGATATTGCAGCACGACGCAGGCACCCCGCTCTGCGTTCCATCATTAATACATATTAATTAAACTGCTTGGCACCTGCCCGCTTGGGCAGGGGAGAGCGGCAGAGGGATATGGCACCTATACCAAAGTGCGCATTTCGCGCCCTGAGCGGGGCGCTTGTGCTTGCGGCCCGCTTCGCCCCGCCGCAGGGTGGGAGCGCCCTAAGTGAACAACCGCAAGAGGACAGAACGCATGCAGCAGCCGAGCGCGCATCTTCAAACCCCGGTCGGGCGGGTGGTCGTGACCGCGCAAGATGGGGTGATCACCCGGCTGCGCTGGCAGGAAACTCCCGCAGAACCTGCGCAGGCGCCTGCCGGAGATGCCGCAACGAAGGAGGTGCTGAACCGGGCATTGGCGCAGCTGCGTGCCTATTTCGCGGGAGAGTTAGAGGCCTTCAGCCTGCCGCTGGATGTGGCAGGGTCGGCCTATCAGCAGGCAGTTTGTGCGGAAATCGCCGCCATTCCCTTTGGCGAAACGCGCACCTACGGTCAGCTGGCGCAGACTCTTGGCAGTTCGGCGCAGGCGGTAGGCAATGCTTGCGGCGCCAATCCCATTCCGATCATCATCCCCTGTCATCGGGTGCTGGGTGGCAGCGGGCTTGGTGGGTTTTCAGGGCAGGGTGGGGTCGAAACAAAAGTATCCCTGCTGCGCCATGAGGGCGCGGCAGGGTTGCTGATCTGAGATCCTAAGATTTCTCCGTCAGGCGAGACGCCTGAAGCGCTGTTCAGGAAAACAATGCTTTCGCCTTGTCATACTCTGACATGGCGCCGGTGCCGGTTGGGGCAGGATCGCCTGCGGCCAGACCCAGAACGACGGTTTCCATATCCGCGCCGCTGGTCTCTGCCAGGCTGGTGTCCGCCTGCGCGGGCTCTGCCTCTTCGGGGACCTCAAGCGGGCTGACCGCGACCTCGGTCGCCGGATCGCTGTCGCTGACATTGCTTACCGAAACGGTGATCTCGCCCGCTTCATTGGTTTCAAACAGGGCCACAAGGCCGCCGTGTTCGCCGTTCTCGAAGTTAATCCTGATCTCACCGCCGCCGGTGCCGCTGTCTGTCGCGACATTCAGCCCGCCGTCCTCGCGGGTGACCTCGATGTCGAATGCGCCACCGAGGTCTTCAATCCGGATGGAAATTTCGCCAAAGCTGCCGCTCAGCACCGCATTGACACCCTTGGGCGGTGTGGTTTCTGCCGGAGGCTCTGCGGGCGTTTCAGCGGCCTGCTTGGCGCGCCAGCCCCAGGCCTTGGCATGATCGGGCGGACCAACGCGGTCCGGCTGATCCGACTGGCCGGGCGGCGTGAACTGCCGGGGCGCAGAGTGGGCGTGATGGGCGGATGACTGGCCGCCGGGGGCATGGATCGAATTCATGATATGATCTCCTGAACGATTGGAACACACCCCCGGTGCAAAGGATGCTCCATCGATCCTGACGATCAGAATTTAAGGCAGGCTTACCCCAGGGAAGTCATAGTGCCTCGCATTTGAGACGTATTCAGAAGCTACTGGTTTCAGGCCGGTTTTGTCGCACGTGGTTGCGTCTGCAGCAGGCTCAGGCGCGTTTGGGCGGGAAGATCTGCTGCACGATCCCGACGAAAAGCAGGTAGACCGAGGTCACGATCAGCCCCCAGTGGGCCCAGCTTTCGGGATGGAAATCGATCCAGGCCGCATAGCCTGCCAGCGCGGTCCAGACCAGCGCCACCGGCAGCGAAATGCGGCGCCAGCGCTGGGTGCGGACCGGATGAATGAACTTCAGCGGCAGGAACATCGCGATGGAGAGCAACGTCACCAGCGCCAGGCTGGTCCAGTGGCTCGGCTCCAGCGCAAAGATCACCAGCACCAGCATGTTCCAGCAGCCGGGGAAGCCGGAAAAGGAGTTGTCCTTTGTCTTCATCCGGGTGTCAGCAAAATACATCGCGCTGGCAAAGGTGATGACGATAATGGCGAACCAGCCGGTCCAGCCTGCCATCAGCCCGGATTTAAACAGGGCAAAAGCCGGGATGAATACATAGGTCAGGTAATCGATGATTAGATCCAGCAGGACCCCGTCAAACTGCGGCGCGTAGCGTTTTACGTGATAATGCCGCGCCAGGGGGCCATCCACACCGTCCACCGCAAAGGCCACCACAAGCCACAGGAACATCAGGCTCCACTTGGCATCGGCGGCCGCCAGCATTGCCAGAATGGCAAAGACGGCGCCGGTGGCGGTTAGAAGATGAACGAGAATGGCGCGGATCTGAGGTTTCATTCACCCGTGATGGCGAATTTGCCCTCGGCCCGCAAGGGTTCAGTGTAGCGTTTTGCTGATATGGGGCGCGTTTTCCACGGCCGCATCAAAGGCGGCACCATCATCGGACATATACAGCATTTCCCTTACGACGCCGGGGATGGAGCCGGGGAAGGGCCAATGCGAAACAGGAATGGAGCGGGGGAGGCGGATCTGAGAGACGGGCGCCGCCGGTGCAGCGGGAGCCTGGCCAAAACAGAAATGGGGGTCGTGATACATAGGGCATCCTTTCTGGAGCGGGTGTGTCCCTATCAACTCTGAATGCGGTTAAGGAGAGGTTGTCGGCAGGTTTCGGAATATATTGCATTTTATTGATTCCGCGCGCCGGAACGCCTGCCTCATCCGGCGGTGTGCCGCGTGGTTGTTTTGCATTCTGATAACTGCATGTCTAATGTGCTGGCCAGATATGCTCCGGCACGGGGAGCGTCTGAAGGAGGAGCGTGATGCCAGACCAGAGCGCACATTGGAACGCTGTCTATGAGAGCAAGGCGCCGACGAGAGTCAGCTGGTATCAGGCGTATCCCAAGGCTTCGCTGAAGGCTATTGATCTGATCGGCGCGCAGGATCAGCCGTTTCTGGATGTCGGGGGTGGCGCTTCAGATCTGGCGGCGGTTCTGCTGGAACGTGGCTGGCGGGATCTGACGGTTCTGGATATTTCCAACGCTGCTTTGGCGGTACAGGCACAGCGGCTGGGAGACCGGGCGCCGGAGGTTGCGCGCATCGCTGCCAATATCACTGAATGGGTGCCGCCGCGCGCCTATGGGATCTGGCACGATCGGGCGGTGTTCCACTTTCTGACCAACGCGGCCGACCGTGCCGCCTATGTGGCTGCTTTGCGGGTTGGGGTGCGTCCCGATGGACATGTGATCCTTGCAACCTTTGCGCCGGACGGGCCGGAGACATGCAGCGGCCTGCCGGTGCGCAGATATTCCGCCGAAGGGCTGGGGCAGGAGCTGGGGGACGCGTTTACCCTGTTGCACCACTGGCGAGAAGTACACCAGACACCGGGCGGCGCCGAGCAACCCTTTACCTGGGCTGTCTTCCAGCGACGCTGAGGGGCCTTTCGGTCTGAGATCAGGCCTTGGGATGGGCGCGGTTGTAGACTTCCATCAGATATGCCGTATCCACCGCCGTGTAGGCCTGCGTGGTGGAAAGCGAGGCATGGCCCAGAAGCTCCTGAATGGCGCGCAGATCGCCTCCGGCTTCCAGCAGGTGGGTGGCAAAACTGTGCCGCAGCGCGTGGGGCGTGGCCGAGGCAGGCAGGCCCAGCTGGGAGCGGGTTCTGGCCATGACCCCCTGGATCTGGCGGGGATTGAGGGCACCGCCGCGCTGGCCGCGAAACAGCGGTGCGTCCTGCGTTTGCGGATGCGGGCTGAGGTCCAGATAGCGATCCACCGCATCGCGGGCGGCGGCGATCACAGGCACCACCCGTTCCTTTTCGCCCTTGCCCTTGATCCGCAGGACCTGTGGCAGCGGCGCATCGCCGCCGGTGAGTCTAAGCGCCTCGGAAATGCGCAAGCCGCAGCCGTAAAGCAGGGTCACGACCGCCACGTCGCGGGCGGCGACCCAGTCGCTGGTGGATTGCAGCTCAACCGTCTCGATGACGGCGCGGGCAGCGTCCTGCGCCAGCGGGCGGGGCAGCTTTTTCTGGAACTTCGGTGCCCGCACCGCAAGAACCGCGGTGGGCTCGAACCCTTCGCGTGTCGCCAACCAGCGATAGAAGCTTTTGACCGAGGAGAGTTTGCGTGCCAGCGAGCGTGAACCGGTGCCCGCGCTGCGCTCGGAGGCCATCCAGGCGCGCATGTCGGCGGTAGAGATCTGCGCCAGCGCCCCCAGCCCCTGCGGGCCGCCGGTATGGCTGGTCATGAAGGTAAGGAAGCCGGTGACATCGCCCTGATAGGCGGTGATCGTATTGGCCGAGGCGCCCCCCAGCGCGGCAAGCCCCTCCAGCCAGTGCTGCAGGGCGTCGCGGCAGGCCGGGGAGATCAGGCTCATGACAGCCAGCGGCGCATGGTTCGTTCAAAGACGCCCGCGAAGAAGCCGAGAAGGTCAGTGCCCTGCTGCGGCGAGAACTGATGCGGATCCTCAGAGCCAAGCACCAGCATGCCGGGCAGGCGGCCGCTCCCCAGATCCAGCTTCAGGCAAGCTTCGGAGCGGATCCACTCCGCCTTGCCGCCATAGATCCGGGCGCTGCCGGTCTGCAGCTGGCGCAGGGTGACCTGACGGTCCGGCCCGCCGCGCCCGCCTGCGGCGGCATAGTCGGCGACATAGCCGGGCGAGACGATTTTCAGCACATCGCCGATACGTTCGGCGGCGGCGCTGCCGTCCTCCTGCCGGGTTTCCAGCACCAGCGCCAGCGCATCGACGCGCAGGATTTCGGCCATCTCCTGATTGAGGCTGGCCAGGAAACCAGTGAAATCGGTGGGATCCAGCAGGCGCAGCACCGCGCGGTGGATCTGGTTGGTGCCGGACAGGTTTTCATAGGCCGCGGCGATGACCGAACGGTGGGTGTCCTCCAGCCGGTCCAGTCGCGCCTCCAGCCGCTCCATGGCGATGCCGCGCAGATCCACGATATTCGAGCCCATGGCGCGCTCATTGGCGCTGACGAGGGCGTTCATCAGATTCTGATCCTCCAGGATCGCGTCTGGTTTTTCCAGAATCGCGGCGCGCAGGGCGTCGTCGAGTTTGGCGGTATTGCTGCTCATGTTCGAACCTCTTTGGGGTCTTTTGACCGGGTTATAACATGGGTTTTGGGCGATGCGGGTGAAAAATGTGTCTCTGGTGGGAAAACGCCGAAGCTCCGCATTAAGGGTATCGGGAGGCTCCCGCCCACTGCGGGGCCGCCATGGGCGGCCTCCTCGCTGGTTGGGCCGGGCGCCGGGCTGTTGCCCGGCGTTGCGGTCCTGGCGGACCTTTTGAGGTTTGCTGAGAAGCGTTTGAGGGGGCGCTCTGCCCCCTCAAAGCGCCCTGTCGATTGTGTTTTGAAAGGTGCCGCGTCAAGGGTGGATCGCGCGGAGCGCGACCGCTGCGCGGCCCTTGACCCGGCGGGGTGTGGGATAAGAAAAAGGCGCCCCGGAAAGGGCGCCTTTGGGTCGTCGGGTTATTGGACCCGGATCAGAGGATCTTGATGCCTGCGGCCTTGATATCGGCGAGGAAGGCATCGAGGCCCTTGTCGGTGAGCGGGTGGTTCACCATGGATTTGATCACGGCAGGGGGGGCGGTGATCACGTCGGCGCCGATGCGAGCAGAGTCCAGCACGTGGTTCACGGTGCGGATCGAGGCGGCGAGAATCTCGGTCTCGAACCCGTAGTTGTCGTAGATGGTGCGGATGTCTTCGATCAGCTCCATGCCATCGAGGTTGATGTCATCCAGACGCCCGATGAAGGGAGAGATGAAGCTGGCACCGGCCTTGGCCGCCAGAAGCGCCTGATTGGCGGAGAAGCACAGCGTCACGTTGACCATATTTCCGTCGTCGCTGAGCACCTTGCAGGCCTTGAGGCCATCCCAGGTCAGCGGCACCTTGACGGCGATATTCTCGGCGATTTCGACCAGCTTGCGGCCTTCGGCGATCATGGTTTCGGCATCGGTGGCCGTCACTTCGGCGGAAACGGGACCGTCGACCAGATCACAGATTTCCTTGGTGACTTCGATGATGTCACGGCCGGATTTCTTGATCAGCGAGGGGTTGGTGGTGACGCCATCCACCATGCCAAGGTCATTGAGTTCGGCAATGGCATCGATTTCGGCGGTATCTACGAAGAATTTCATATCCGGGAATCCTTTGGCGTGGGTTGGCCTTGATTGGGCTAGCCTTTACCTCATGGGGGAGGCATTAAAAAGCCCCGGCGGTTTTGCAGGGACACTTTGCACGGACAATTTGCAAGGGCACAAGGTGGGTAGCGGTGAGCGATCAGGAGCATTTCGAAGCAGGAGAGCGGGTGGCGGTGCTGACCACGCAGCCGCTTGACCGGCTTCTGGATTACCGCGCCCCCGAGGGCGGTTGTTTCCTCGGTGCCTATGTCGAGGTGCCGCTGGGTCCGCGCAAGGTACTGGGCGTGGTCTGGGGGCCGGGCGCGGGCGATTTTGATTCGTCGAAACTGCGCAGCGTGATCCGGGTTCTGGATGTGGCGCCGATGCGCAGCGAGATGCGCGCGTTTCTGGGCAAGGCGGCCGATTACACGCTGACGCCGATGCCCGCGATGCTGCGGCTGGCGAGCCGGGCGCCGGGGCTGTCCGATCCGCCCTCGATGCGCAAGATCCTGCGCCGCGGCGATCAAGAGCCGGACCGGATGACCGATGCCCGCGCCCGGGTTTTGGACGCGATGGAGGAATTTGGTGGGCTGGCTTTCACCCCCAAGGAACTGGCCGATATGGCGGGCGTGACTCCGTCGGTGGTCAAGGGGCTCGTAAAACAGGGCGCCCTGCGCGAGGAGGAAACCCCGCGCGATCTGCCCTACCCGCATCTGGACCCCGATCTGCCGGGCAAGGCGCTGACCGACGATCAGGCGGCAGCAGCGGCGGCGCTGGAAGAGGGCGTCAAAAGCGGCGCCTATGGCACCACGCTGCTGAAAGGTGTCACCGGATCGGGCAAAACCGAGGTTTATCTGGAAGCGGTGGCGGCGGCCTTGCGCGCCGGGCGGCAGGCGCTGGTCCTGTTGCCCGAGATCGCGCTGACAGCGGAGTTTCTGAAACGGGTCGAAGCGCGGTTCGGCGCCACCCCGGCGGAATGGCATTCCGGCGCCACCATGACCGAACGCCGACGGGTCTGGCGCATGGTGGGGCAGGGCAAGGCGCAGCTGGTGATCGGCGCGCGCTCGGCGCTGTTCCTGCCGTACCGGAACCTTGGGCTGATCATCGTCGATGAGGAACACGACACCTCCTACAAGCAGGAGGATGGCGTCCTTTACAATGCCCGCGACATGGCGGTGCTGCGCGCGGCCATGTGTTCGGCGCAGGTGGTATTGGCCTCGGCGACGCCCAGCCTTGAAACCTGGGCCAACGCCGACGCAGGCAAGTACAAGCGGCTGGATCTGACCTCGCGCTTTGGCGCCTCGGTGCTGCCGGAGATGCGCGCGGTGGATATGCGGGCCGAGGATCTTCTGCCCTCGACATGGATCTCTCCGACGCTGAAATACGCCATGAAGGCCCGGCTGGAGCGGGGGGAACAGTCGCTGTTGTTCCTCAACCGGCGGGGTTTTGCGCCGGTGACCATCTGCCGGGCCTGCGGCGCACAGGTGGCCTGCGATCACTGCGACAGCCGCATGGTCGAGCACCGGTTCCTGAAACGGCTGATGTGCCACCAATGCGGTGAGACGAAACCGGTGCCCGAGGTCTGCCCCTCCTGTCAGGTCGAGGGCAAGATGGCCCCGGTCGGCCCCGGGATCGAACGGCTGGGCGAGGAAGCCGCCGCGCTGTTTCCCGAAGCGCGCATCGCGGTTCTCAGCTCGGATCTGTTTGGGTCGGCCCGCGCGCTGAAGCAGCGGATCGAGGAGATTGCGGCGGGGGAGGCGGATATTATCCTCGGCACGCAATTGGTGGCCAAGGGGCATAACTTTCCGCTGCTGACGCTGGTGGGCGTGATCGATGCGGACCTGGGTCTGCAGGGGTCTGACCTGCGCGCAGCAGAGCGGACATTCCAGCTGATGCGGCAGGTCGCGGGGCGTGCGGGCCGGGCGGAAAAGCCGGGCGAGGCGCTCTTGCAGACCTTTCAGCCCGAACATCCGGTGATCCGGGCGATCCTGTCGGGGGACGAGGAGGCCTTCTGGAAGGCTGAGGCCGCTGAACGGCAGGCCGCCGGGGTGCCGCCCTTTGGCCGTATGGCGGGGATCATCCTGTCGGGATCGGATCTGGCGCAGGTCTTTGATCTTGGCGAAACGCTGGCGCGCAACGATGGCGCCCTGCGCCAGATCGGCGCGCAGCTGTTCGGCCCGGCCCCTGCGCCCATCGCCCGGGTCCGGGGCCGCCACCGGGTAAGGCTGCTGGTGAAGGTGGCCAAGGGCGCGCCCTTGCAAGAGGCCATCGCCCGTTGGATCGCGTCGGTGCGGCCAAAGGGCGATCTGCGCCTCAGCGTCGATATCGACCCGCAGAGTTTCTTTTAGGGCACGGGGCCTTCTTGCTCCCTTGCGTACACCGCTTTTCGCTGGCCGATATGGTCACGAAAAGTCAGAGCAGCTGATCATAGGCTTTCTCGGCCAGTGTGCGCAGGTGATCGCGTGGCATCTGGCCGACCACCGCATAGCCCAACGGGCCATCCTGCCAGTAAAGGCCTTGTGTTGCTCCTTCACCGGCATAACGGAAGGCGCTGTCGCCGCCGGAATGCTGGGGGGCAATATAAAGGGTGATCCGGGTGCCAGCGTCGTTTTCGTACATGAAAAGCCCGGCCGTTCCGTCCTCGGACGGTAGAACCCGGCCGCCCATCAGCGCAAAACCGGAGGCCGCGAGGTCGGGTGGAACCAGCGGGGCGCCGACGCGTTTTGAGATCCAGCTTTCCAGATGGTCGCGCTGACTGGCGGGCACTTCGACCGGGTGCACCACCTCGACCACATAGGTGTCATGAGCCTTGAGCGCGGCCTGTGCCAGATCATTGCCAGACGTCATGGGAGCCAGCGCGCCGCGCCCGATCCAGCCGCCAAGCCCGCCAAGTGTCAGAAGACCGACCATTGCCGCCACGCGTGCCGGGGCGCGAAGGGGCGAGCGCGGCGCGGTTGCAGGGGCGGGGCGGCGCAGAATATCGGTCAGGGCCTCGGGCGTGGGCTCCTCCGGTTCGGAGAAGAGCATCCGCAATTCCTCGTCCTGCTGCGCCCAGTCGGCGAGCCGTGTCTGTGCCGTGGGGTCGGCTGCGATCCGCTCGGTCAGCGCGGCACGGGCGGCCTCGTCCAGTTCGCCGTGGTGATAGGCGAGCAGCTCATCATCGCTCAGCGGGGTGTCGGGATGGGTGGTCATCGGTTGGGTCTTCCCGTTGGTTTCGGCGCGGCGGACGTTGCGCCGCCGCGGCCGGTCATGGTGCGCAGGCTGGCGCGGGCCCGGGCCAGCCGTGACATCAGCGTACCGCGCGGAATGTCGAGCATGGTTGCGGCCTCGTCGAATGTGGCGCCATCAAGCGCCACAAGCAACAGAGCGCGGCGCTGGTCCTCGGGCAGCCGGGCGATGGCAGCCTCGGTTTCACGCAGCGCCATATGTGCCTCCTGTCCTGCCGGGCGCGAGGGTTCGCTTGGCAGCTCGTCGACGGCGATCAGGTGGCCAGGCCGTGGGGCCCGGCGCATCAGGTCGCGGTGGCGGTTGATCAGGATGCGGAACAACCAAGCTCGCAGCGCACCATCGGGACGGCGCTGGTGCAGCTTGGCTACGGCCCGTTCGAGGCAATCCTGGACAAGATCATCGCCTGCCTCGGCGTCGCGCATCAGCGCATGGGCGTAGCGGCGCAGTGCCGGGATCTGGGCTTCGATCTTGTCCAGGTCAGTCATGGGAGGGGGACCTTCGGGGCTGGGGCGCGCCTACGGACGGGCCAGGTGCCAGACGCCCTTGACGCCGTCACCGGTGATATCGCCGGACTTGGCATCCTTGAACCATGTGTAGAGCGGCTTGCCCTCGTGGGTCCACTGGCGGGCGCCATCGGCGCGCAGGATGATGCCAAAGGCGCCCTGCGGTCGGGCCTTGCTGCTGGCCTCCAGCGGCGGCCATTTCGTGGCGCAATCGCCATAGCAGTTGGAAACGGCGGCTGTGTCCTTGTCGAAGGTATAAAGCGACATGCCGCTGCCGTCGGTCAGGATCGCGCCTTTGGCGCTGTCGCCGCTCTGGATCGCGGTAGCAGCCTGTACGACTGAGCCAATCATGGCTGCGGCGATAACGGCAATAGGGAAGGTGAAGCGCATCTTTTGGTCCTTTCATCTAAGATCGTACCGGTCCGTTGCGACCGGCAGATAATAAGACGCGCCTGCGCGAGAAATAATCCCGCTGACCTACAAATTTTTAGGCGGTCACCGTCCGGCCCGGCTGATCGATAAGGAAATCGGTCAGCATCGCTCCGATCCACATGCAGAACAGCGCCAGCCAGGCAGTGCCGGCAAAGATCGACCCGCCGGTGACGCCCGCGCCGATGGCGCAGCCACCCGCCAGCATGCCGCCAAATCCCATCAGGGCCGCGCCGATCATCGCCTTGCGCATGGTGACAGCGCCGTCAAAGGCCTGGATCCTCATCTCCCCGGACAGGGCAGCAGCCAGCATCGCGCCGATAAAGACGCCCGGCACCAGGCCCACGTCGAATTCAAGAATGGCGTTTCGGTCGAGGAAGAACATCAGGGTATGGGCCGAGGGGCCGGTGAAGGTGGCACTTTCGATCTGCACCGGGTCAAAGGCGACGAGGCTGAGCTCATAGGTCAGCACCCAGCCCATGGCGACGGCAAACCCCACGCCCGAGGCAAAGATCAGCCGCGCCGCGCCGATACGGTTGCGGCGCGACAGCCAGAGCGCCAGCACAGCAATCGCCGCGCCAAGGGCCAGACCGCCCCATTCCGGCAGGCCAAAGGTGGCAAGAAGATCCATGTTGCGCCCGCCGGAGGTCACCCAGAGCCCTGCCAGCCGGTCGCGCAGCGGTGACAGCACGCCCGAAAGGCTCATCTGCGCCACCACGGCAAAGATCAGCCCGGACACGACCGAGCGCAGGTTGCCGGTGGCCGCCAGCACCAGAAGCCGCCCCGAGCAGCCCCGCGCCAGCACCATGCCCGCGCCAAAGATCAGGCCGCCGATCACCGCGCCGGACCAGCTGCCCGGCACTGCCATCATCCGCGCATCGGCTGCGCTCATCAGTCCCAGAAGCTGCGCCGCCTGCACCCAGACCACGGCGGTGGAAAAGGTCAGCAGCCAGACCGCCACCTTGTCCTCCATCCGGCCGCGCGCGAATTCCACCGTGGCCGCGCGCAGGCAAAAGCGGGAGCGCTGCGCCGCAACGCCAAAGGTCAGACCGGTGAGCAACCCGAACAGGGCCGCCGTCGGGGCCTCTCCGATGCCTTCTACAAGTGAAACCAGATCCATTGCGCGCCTCCTGATCTATGCACGCATCGTAATATGTATAAATCAGAGGCGCTGCATTGATGCAGATCAGATGTGCACGGGCGGTTTTGCTCTCGCCAGAGCGGGCAAAGGGGCGTACATGCTTGACCCATGTTCAATCCCGTCCCGATAGAGACCGCGCGCAACATGCCGCGCTGGCGTCGCCCGACCACGCTGTTGTTCGTCATGGCGCTATGTATGCCGATTGCCTTCAATGCCTGGAATGCGCTGCTCAACAACTTTGTCATCGAGGTGGCTCAGTTCGACGGCGCCGATATCGGCCTGCTTCACACGGTGCGGGAAATCCCAGGATTTCTGGCCATCGGGGTGATCGCAGTGATCCTGCTGGTGCGTGAACAGGTGTTGGGGCTGGTGTCGCTGATGCTCCTCGGTGCGGCGACAGCGGTGACCGCCTGGTTCCCCTCGCTGGGCGGGATCCTGACCATCACCATGCTGTCCTCGATTGGGTTTCACTACTACGAGACGGTGAACCAGTCGTTGCAGTTGCAATGGCTGCCAAAGGCACGGGCGCCGCAGATCCTGGGCTGGCTTCTGGCCGCTGGATCGGCGGCGACGCTGGTTGTCTACGGGCTGATTGTCCTGCTGTGGGAGCCGCTGAACCTCAGCTACAACGTCGTTTTCATGAGCGCAGGCGGGGTGACGACGCTGCTGGCGCTGGTTTGCCTCATGGTCTATCCGCAATTCGAGGCACCGCACCCGCAGGTCAAAAAGTTGATCCTGCGCCGCCGCTACTGGCTCTATTATGCGCTGCAATTCATGGCCGGGGCGCGGCGGCAGATCTTTGTCGTCTTTGCCGGCTTCATGATGGTCGAGAAATTTGGGTTCGAGGTGCATGAAGTCACCGCCCTGTTCCTGATCAACCTGGTGATCAACATGACCGTGGCGCCGCTGCTGGGCCGGTTTGTCGCTAAGTTCGGGGAACGGCGAACCCTGATCTTTGAATACGCCGGGCTGGCCGTGGTCTTTGCCATGTATGGCGGCATCTACTGGTTCGGTTGGGGCGTCGTGCTGGCGGCGACGCTTTATGTCATCGACCACGTGCTGTTTGCGCTGGCGCTGGCGTTGAAGACCTATTTTCAGAAAATCGCCGATCCCGGCGATATCGCCCCCACCGCAGCGGTTGCCTTTACCATCAACCATATCGCGGCCGTCTTCCTGCCGGTCCTGCTGGGTCTTTTGTGGGTGATCTCTCCGGCGGCGGTCTTTGGTCTGGCGGCGGCGATGGCGTTGATCTCGCTGACGCTGGCCTGCCTGATCCCGCGCCATCCCGAGCCGGGCAACGAGACAGTGTTCAGCAAGTTCACCGCTGCCGCCCCAGCCGAGTAAAGGCGAGACATTGGAGGGGAAGGCCGTGCGCAGTGTGTGGTCGGGCCGGTCGGCCTGCACGCCTTACGCTTGACGGGACCGTCTGCGGGGCCTAGGCGCTGTACAGCACATCCTGGAGACCCGCCATGCCCACTTTCACCGCCCTGACCACCCTCACCGGAAAAGCCAAAGCCGAGGCGCTGGGCGATGCGATGGAACGTCTGACCCCGGAACCGACCGGTGTCGGCGTTTTCGAGGTCGAAGACGGATCGGGCCTGTGGGAGGTTGGCGGCTATTTCACCGAAGCCCCGGATGAGGCCGGTCTTGCGCTGCTGGCAGCGATGCATGAGGCGAAACCCTTTGCCGTCTCTGAACTGCCGGAAACCGACTGGGTCGCCCATGTGCGCCGCGAACTGGCCCCGGTTGAGGCCGGGCGGTTCTTCGTCTACGGCAGCCATGATGCGGACAAGGTTCCGGGGGACAAGATCCCGCTCCTGATCGAGGCGGCAATGGCATTCGGCACCGGACACCACGGCACCACGCTGGGCTGTCTTCGGGCGCTGGATCATCTGATCGACACCGGGTTTACTGGCGCCAAGGTGGCCGACATCGGCTGCGGCACCGCGGTTCTGGCCATGGCGGCGGCGCGGGTCTGGGACGGGCAGTTCATGGCCAGCGATATCGATCAGGTCGCTGTCGAGGTCGCGGAGGCGAACCTCAAGGCCAATGACATGGGCGGGCAGGTCACCTGTCTTGAGGCCGCAGGCTTTGATCATCCTGACCTGAAGGCGGTGGCACCCTATGATCTGATCTTTGCCAATATCCTGAAAGGCCCGCTTGTGGCGCTGTCGCCGGATATCGCCGCAAACCTGCGCAAGGACGGCTTCGCCATCCTGTCGGGCATCCTCAACGAACAGGCCGATGATGTGATCGCGGTCTACGCAGAGAACGGTCTGGCCCTGCGTCGACGTGATGAAATTGGCGAATGGACGACGCTCTTGCTGCAGAAAGAGAGCTGATTGAGCTAAGTTTGCCTCTTATTTTAAATATCTGCCCAAAACTTGCCACATTTCGCGCGCATACTGCCTCAATCGCTGGTGGGGGCCAGTAGGTTTTGGGGGCTCGTGTTATGGGCAAGCAACATCAAGAATTCCAGGCGCGTCTGCGGCGCCTTGAAGGCAAGCACAACGACATGTCTGCTGGCTATTCCGCCCGGGTGCGCTCGGACGGTCTGATCGTGGTGGCACCGCGCCAGATACGCTCGCGGATCACACCGCGCGCGGTGGTGTTTTTCCTCTGTGCCTTTTTCCTGTTCAAGGGTTTCCTGATGGCGGCGCTGGGGTTCGCCAGCTACGACGCACGGGTGGCGGACCTGTCCCAAGGGGTCGCGGTCGAGCGGGCCGGTGCCTTTCTGATGCAAGCCGAGCCGGTGTCCATGCTGATCGGAGAAAAACTCCGCCCCTATCTGCACTGAATAGCGGTATCGCGCGTTTTCCCTGCCGCCTGTATCGGTTGCGGCGGCGGGTGCCGACACATTCCTGAATTCAGACGAAAAACGCCGCAGACCAGGGTGGTCCGCGGCGTCTTACTGTGCGCCCTGAGGGAAAAAGAGCGTCAGTCAGGTCAAGGGAGGCGATCAGAAGACCGGCTTGCCCTCTGCAATGTCGTCGATGTCGCCGCGGCACATGCCGATGTCGGCCAGTTCGCGGTCGCTGAGACCGGACAGCGCCTTGCGGGTTACACGCGCGTCATTCCAGGCCACGACAGAGGCCAGAGTGGTGGTCAGAAGGCCGCCGATACGGCCAAACAGGCCGACGGAGCCATAGGTGGTGCGGGTGGTGTCGAATGCAGCCATATCCTTGTCCTCTTGGGTATGTGTTACTGTGATGCGCCGTGTGACGTTAATCGGCAGGTAGAGGCGAAATCCGTCGGCAGCAAGGTCGATTTTTGCATGGCCCTATGCAAATTTTGCATGGCTTTTGGCCTTGTAAATAAGGGCTCTCCTCCGTTTTGCAGTGTTTGCGCCAGCGGATGTCGCAGCCCGACATCGAGAAGGCGTTTTCGAACCCGAATTTACCGATTTGCGCCGTCTCCGGTGTTCGCGCCCCTGGGCGGCCCGAGGCGAAAGGGTTTGGATATGTTCGCCTTTTGTGCTAGTGGATCTTCAAAACAATTCGAACCAATGAGCAGGGACCGGTCACAGCATGCGGATTTTGGGAATCGACCCGGGGCTGCGGACCCTCGGTTGGGGCGTTATCGAATCGCAGGGCACGCGCCTGTCGCATGTGGCGAACGGGCTGTGCCAGTCAGATGGGGATGATCTGGGAGAGCGGCTCTTGTCGCTCCACAATCAGGTCAGCGAGGTGATCGCGGCCTACCGTCCAGATCAGGCGGCCATCGAACAGACCTTCGTGAACAAGGACGGTGCAGGGACGCTGAAACTGGGACAGGCGCGCGGCGTTGCGCTGTTGACCCTGGCCAAGGCCGGTCTGCCGGTGGGGGAATATGCGCCCAACCGGGTGAAGAAGACAGTGGTTGGCGTCGGACATGCGGACAAGGGGCAGATCCTGCATATGGTCAAACTGCAACTGCCCGGCTGCGCGCCCAAGGGCGCGGATGCGGCCGATGCGCTGGCGATTGCCATCTGTCACGCCTATTACGGGGGTACGCAGCAGCGGGTCCTGAAGGAGGTGCGGGCATGATCGGAAAACTCACCGGACGGTTGGAGTACCGCGCCCAGGACCACGTGCTGATCGACGTGCGCGGCGTTGGCTATATTGTCTATTGCTCGGATCGCACCATGGCGGCGCTGCCCGGTGTCGGAGAGGCGGTTGCGCTTTATACCGAACTCCTGGTGCGCGAGGACCTGATGCAGCTGTTCGGGTTTACTTCGCTGGTGGAAAAAGAATGGCATCGGCTGCTGACCTCGGTGCAGGGGGTCGGGGCGAAGGTCTCGCTGGCCATCCTCAGCGCGCTCGGGCCAGATGGGGTCAGCCGCGCCATTGCGCTTGGCGATTGGGCAGCGGTCAAGGCGGCCAAGGGTGTCGGGCCCAAAACCGCGCAGCGCATCGTGCTCGATCTGAAGGACAAGGCGCCCGGCGTGATGGCCATGGGCGGGACCGTCACCGAGGCAATGGACGGGCCTGAGCTGGACGCGGTGGTGGAAACGGGCGAACCCGCCCCCGCGGCAAAACCCGCGCGCAAGAAACAGCAGAAACAACCCAGCGGAGCTGCTGCGGCCTCGGCCGGGGCGCTGTCTGCGCTGGGGAACCTTGGCTATGGGCCGTCGGATGCCGCCGCTGCCGTGGCCGAGGCCGCAGCAGCAGAGCCGGAAGCCGGAGAGGCGGCGCTGATCCGCGCCGCGCTGCGCCTGCTGGCGCCGAAAGGGTGATCGAAGAATGGATTTTATGAACGAAGGGCAGCTCCCGTCCGCGGGCGGAAAGCGAAGCGCTCGCCCGGGGGGGCGGACGGGCGCTGCCCGGCCTGACGGCCAGGCGGTTTGGGCGGTAACCGACAGGCAGGCTGCACATGATTGACGCCGATCCCACCCTGCGCCCCGAACCGCTGCCCGAAGACGGTGCGGGGGATGGCGACCGCGCCCTGCGCCCGCAGGGGCTGGGCGAATTCATCGGCCAGGCCGAAGCGCGTGCCAACCTGCGCGTCTTTATCGAAAGCGCCCGCCGCCGCGGCGAGGCGATGGACCATACGCTGTTTCACGGGCCTCCCGGCCTTGGTAAGACAACGCTGGCGCAGATCGTGGCGCGCGAGCTGGGCGTCAACTTCCGCATGACCTCTGGCCCGGTGCTGGCCAAGGCAGGCGATCTGGCCGCGATCCTGACCAATCTGGAGGCGCGGGACGTCCTGTTCATTGACGAGATCCACCGGTTGAACCCGGCGGTCGAAGAGGTGCTTTACCCGGCGATGGAGGATTTCGAGCTGGATCTCGTCATTGGTGAAGGCCCGGCGGCCCGCACCGTGCGGATCGAATTGCAGCCCTTTACTCTGGTTGGGGCCACCACCCGGATGGGCCTGCTAACCACGCCACTCAGGGACCGGTTCGGCATTCCCACGCGGCTGCAGTTTTATACCGTGGAAGAGCTGCACGAGATCGTCACCCGCAACGCCCGCAAGCTGGGCGCCCCGGCGGATGAGGCCGGCGCGCGGGAGATCGCGCGGCGCGCCCGCGGCACCCCCAGGATCGCCGGGCGGCTCTTGCGCCGCGTGGTGGACTTTGCGGTGGTCGAGGGCGATGGCACGATCACCCGGGAGCTGGCCGATGGCGCGCTGACCCGGCTTGGTGTCGATAATCTGGGCCTAGATGGCGCCGATCGCCGTTACCTGCGGCTGATTGCCGAGAATTATTCGGGCGGTCCGGTGGGCATCGAAACCCTGTCGGCGGCGTTGAGCGAAAGCCGTGATGCGCTGGAAGAGGTGATCGAGCCCTTCCTGTTGCAGCAGGGGTTGATCCAGCGAACGCCGCGTGGCCGGATGCTGGCGCAGAAGGCCTGGACGCATCTGGGGATTGCTCCGCCGAAATCGCAGAGCGATCTGTTCTCCTGAACGGGCGGGGCGCCGCTGCCGCGGCGCCGAAAGGTGCTGAGAGGTTCCTGAAGGACAGATCTGTCCCTCAGGAACCTGTCCCAGTGTGTGTTCCCCTTTTTCGCCTCAAGGGTGAACCACGCGTGCCGCGTGGCCGCTGGCGCGGCCCTTGACCCGAAAAAGGGGCGTGCGCGGATGGCGCAACCGCGCCGCGACAGCGGCGCCGGGCCCAAGGCCGGTCAGGATCATCGGCGCAGCCGGGGTCCTGCGGGCGCGGGAGCTGCCCCTTGCCGTTCAGCCCTCTTGCGGGCATAGACGGCCCCGATGCGAGACTGGGATGACCGACGGAGCCGCCATCATGACACTGGACCTGACACCGGAGCAGATCGAAGCGCTGTTTTCCCGCCCCGGCGGCGGCTATGCCTTTGCCCGCTGGGGCCGACCGATTGCACCTATCGTCTTTGGCGTCGAAGAGGAGACGCTGAAGACCGTAAAGGGCGCGCTGGAAGCTGTGGTAACGCTGGCAGGGCACCAGATGGCCGAGACCGATCCCGAGCTGGGCGCCAATCTGATGTTCTTCTTCTTCCGAGAGTGGGACGAGCTTCTGGAAGTGCCGGATCTGGGCCGCCTGATCCCGGATCTGGATCCTCTGGTGGGGCGGCTCAAGGCGGCGGATGCCAGCCAGTACCGCGCCTTTCGGTTTGATGATCAGGGTGCCATCCAGGCCGGGTTCGTCTTCCTGCGGATGAAAGGCGAACTGGCGCGGATGCCTGCGGAAACCCTGGCGTTGACGCAGGCGGTGCAGGTGATGCTGATGTGGGGCGAGGGCGCCTTTGCCGACAGGTCCCCGCTGGCGGTGCTGCCGGAAACCGGCGCGACCATCCTGCGCCCGGAGATCGCCGGGGTGATCGCCGCCGCCTATGACCGGATGATGCCGGTGGCTGCGGATGATTCCTCGCACGCGCTGCGCCTGTTTGCGCGTCTTCAGGCGCCGCCGCCGGACACACCTGTGCAATAGCGAGGGGAGGTCAGCGCCATGCGGTCCTTCGTCGGGCTGTCACTGCCAGAGGAGGCCATTCTGGCGCTGGAGACCCTGCAAGAGGAGATCCCGGTGGGGCGCGTGGTGCCTGGGGCCAATCTGCATCTGACGCTGGCCTTTCTGGACGATCAGCCCGATTTCGCACTGCAGCTGCTGCATGAAGAGCTGACGCGGATTGCGGCGGTGCCCTTGAGGTTGCGGATCACTGGGCTGGATCTGTTTGGCGGTCGTATGCCGCGTATCCTTTTTGCTGCGGTGGCGCCGGATCCCGGCCTGTCCCGGTTGCGCGATCAGGTGCGGCGGGCAGCAGAGCGGGCGGAGATCGACCTGCCGCGCGAAAGATTCCGTCCGCATATCACCCTTGCGCGGTTTCCCCGCCAGATGCCGGAGCACAGGGCGCAGCGCCTTGGCGCCTTCCTGCAGGCGCAGGGGGATTTCTCGCTCCCGGAGATGCAGATCGACCGGATGGCGCTGTTCCGTTCGACCCTGACGCCGGATGGTGCACGCTATGAGGTGCTGGCGGACTACCCCTTGGAAGGTCCCGCACCGTCATAAAGGCCCGGGGCTTGCTGCCCTGAGGCGCGCACCCTAGGGTGCGGGCAATCGCGAGGAAGGGCAGATTATGACGCATGAATTCCCGGTACAGGTCTACTATGAAGACACCGACATGGGCGGGATCGTCTATCACGCCAACTACCTGCGCTATATCGAGCGGGCGCGCAGCGACTGGGTGCGCAAGCTTGGCAATGACCAGAATGCCATGCGCGATGCCGGTCTCATCTGGGTGGTGCAGCGGATCGAAGCCGATTACCTGGCGCCTGCCAAGTTCGAGGATGAGCTGATGGTGGAAACCGAGGTGGAAAAACTGACCGGGGCGCGACTTACGATGCGGCAGCTGGTGCGGCGCGGCGACACGCCTCTGTTCAAGGCGGTGGTCACGGCGGTCTGCGTCACCGCAGCGGATGGGCGTCCCACACGCCTGCCGGCAGAGATTCGCGCATTGCTCTAGGCTGGGGCCTCTGTCACGCCTGTTTCATTGGCTTTTCCGTGTGAACTGCGCTAGCGTTGCCTCAATCAAGGCCGCAGGCAGATGGCCGGAAACGATAGAGCAGGCAAATGGAAGCAGAAACTCTGGCGCTGGCGCAGGAGATTGATTTCTCTATGTGGGGCCTATTCGCGCGGGCCACGATCACCGTGAAACTGGTGATGCTGATGCTGATCGCCGCCTCGGTATGGTCCTGGGGCATCATCATCCAGAAGATCATCAACTATCGCAAGGCGCGGGCCGAAGCAGCGGATTTTGAAGCCGCCTTCTGGTCGGGTGAGCCTCTGGACGGGCTGTTCGATCAGCTGGGGCCGGATCCGGCCGGGCCATCGGGGCGGATCTTTGCCGCTGGCATGGCGGAATGGCGCCGCAGCCACCGTAGCGATGGCGGGCTGATCCCCGGCGCGCAGGCGCGCATTGACCGGTCGATGGATGTGGCCATCGCCAAGGAGGCAGAAACCCTGCAAAGCGGGTTGTCAGTGCTGGCCACCGTCGGCTCCACGGCGCCCTTTATCGGTCTTTTCGGCACCGTCTGGGGCATCATGACTGCCTTTATCGAAATCGCCGAACAGCAGAACACCAACCTTGCCGTTGTCGCGCCGGGTATTGCCGAGGCGCTGATGGCAACGGGCCTTGGCCTTCTGGCCGCCATCCCGGCGGTGATCTTCTACAACAAGCTGAGCGCGGACAGTGACCGGATCCTTGGCGGCTATGAAGCCTTTGCCGATGAATTCGCTACCATTCTCAGCCGTCAGCTGGATTCCTGAGCCATGGGCGCCGCTGTTCAACAGTCGTCTTCGGGATCGGGCGGGCGCCGCCGGGGCCGCCGTCGCGGCCGGGTGCAGCCGATGGCCGAAATCAACGTCACGCCCTTTGTCGATGTGATGCTGGTGCTTTTGATCATCTTCATGGTGGCCGCGCCGCTGATGACGGTGGGTGTGCCGGTGGATCTGCCGAAAACCGCTGCCGGCGCCTTGCCCGGCGATGAGGAAGAGCCGCTGACCGTCACCATGACCGCAGGCGGCGATATCCAGATCCAGACCACCTCTGTCGCGCGGGACGAATTGGTGGTGAAACTGCGCGCCATCGCGGCCGAGCGCAGCTCTGACCGGGTCTATCTGCGCGCCGATGGGGCGATTGCCTATAGCGATGTCATGCAGATCATGGGGGCGCTCAATGCGGGCGGCTTTTCCAACGTGGGTCTGGTGACCGACGTGGGTGGTCCGGCGCTGGATGGTGCACCTGCGGGTGCGGCAGATGGCGGGTCGGGCAGCGGCCCGGATCAATAGGCGGGGGCACGACGCGTGCAGACCGGAACCAAGATCTCTCTTGCGGGGCATGGGCTGCTGCTGAGCTGGGTCGCATTTGGCGCCTGGTTCCCGTCCGAGCCGTTGCCGTTCGAGGTGCAGGAGGTCTCTCTGATCAGCGCCGAGGAATTCGAGCGCCTCAGCCAGACGCGGCAGGCGCCGCAGGTGGCGCCCGAGGCCAGCACGCTGCAGCCGCCGCAGGAAAGTGCCGCGCCGGAGGTGTCCTTGCCGCCACAGCAGCGGCCAGAGCCGGAGCCCCCCACACCCGAACCCCTGTCCCCGCCAGTTCCCGACCCGGTGGTGGCAGAAACGCCTGAACAGCCCCCGGAACCTGCCGAACCCGAGGTGCCGGACACGGCGCCCGGCGTGCCCGAGCCGCCAGAGACAACGGCGCTGGTGGCGCCGCAGCCCGAGGTACAGCAGCAGCGCCCGGTGGACCGGGTCGCCCCGGTGCCGGTGGCCCCGCCCGAGCCGGACACGGCAGTGGATGAGATCGAACAGCCCGAAGTCGCCCCCGACGTTGGCGCCGAGACAGAGCAGGAAGTCCAGGAGGCCACCGCCCCCGAGGCCGCCAGCGACCGTATCGTGACCGAAGAGAACGAAAGCGACGAGCAGACCGTGACCGCGCCCGAGCAGTCCCTGCGGCCCCGTGGGCGCCCGATACGCCGCGCGGCGGCGCCGGAACCGGAGCCTGAAGCGGCGTCGACGCCGGTTGAGACCGAAGACACCCAGCCGCAGGTGGACCCTTCTGCTGTGGAGGATGCGCTTGCCGCTGCGCTGTCCGGCGGCGCGGATGTGGAGGCGCCGGAACCCTCTGGCCCGCCGCTGACCTCGGGCGAAAAAGACGCCCTGCGGGTCGCGGTGTCGCAATGCTGGAATGTCGGCTCGCTATCGACCGAGGCGCTGAAGACCACCGTGGTCGTGGGTGTTTCCCTCGCGCAGGATGGCAAACCCGACAGCGGCTCGATCCGGATGCTGTCCAGCACCGGCGGATCGGCAACGGCGGCAAAACAGGCATATGAGGCCGCCCGGCGGGCAATTATCCGCTGCGGTTCACGAGGATTTCAACTTCCCCCTGAAAAATATGCGCAATGGCGTGATATTGAGATGACATTCAATCCCGAAAGGATGCGGATCAAATGAAGACCTATCTGGCACGCCTAGCTCTGATTGGCCTGACATTCTGCGGCGCCGTTCTGGCGCTGAACGGATCTGCCTTGGCGCAAAACGGGCCGTTGCGGATCGAGATCGATCAGGGCGTGATCGAGCCCTTGCCCTATGCGGTGCCCGATTTCATTCCAGACGACCCGGCAGCGCGCGAATACGCGGCGCAGATTGCCCGGGTGGTGGCTGCGGATCTGAGCGGCACTGGCCTGTTCCGCGAGGTTCCGGCCTTGGCGCATATTTCCAAGATTGCCGCCTTTGACGACGCTGTGAAATTTGCCGATTGGAAGGCCGTCAATGCGCAGGCTCTGATCACCGGCGCAGTCAGCGTCAAGGGCAAGCGTCTGACCGTGCGCTTCCGCGCCTATGATGTCTTCTCCGAAGGCGAGCTTGGCGGTGGGTTACAGTTTTCCGGCACCACCGATGGCTGGCGACGCATGGCGCATAAGGTGGCAGATGCCGTCTACAGCCGCATCACCGGCGAAGGCGGTTATTTCGATAGCCGGGTGGTCTTTGTCTCGGAAACCGGCCCAAAGAACGACCGCCGCAAACGGCTGGCGATCATGGATTATGATGGCGCCAACGTGCAGTATCTGACTAACAGCGATGCCATCGTGCTGGCGCCGCGGTTTTCGCCTACCGGCGACCGGGTGCTTTATACCAGTTACGAGACCGGCTTTCCGCAGATCCACGTGCTGGACGTGGGTAAGGTGCAGCGCCGCATCCTGTCGGCGGACGATGGCATCATGAGCTTTGCTCCGCGTTTCGCCCCCGATGGGCGCACTGTGGTCTATTCACAGTCCCAAGGCGGCAATACCGACATTTACACGATGGATATCGCCAGCGGAAAACGCACCCGCCTGACCAACGCACCGTCGATCGAAACGGCGCCTTCTTATTCGCCGGATGGCAGCCAGATCGTGTTTGAAAGCGACCGCTCTGGCGCGCCGCAGCTCTACGTGATGCCCGCAGCGGGCGGCGCGGCGCGGCGGATCAGTTTTGGCACCGGGCGCTATGGCACCCCGGTCTGGTCGCCGCGGGGCGACCTGATCGCATTTACCAAGCAAAGCAAAGGCCGTTTCCATATCGGCGTCATGCGCACCGATGGCAGCGAGGAGCGCCTGCTGACGGCGTCCTTCCTGGATGAGGGGCCGACCTGGTCGCCCAATGGCCGGGTGATCATGTTCACCCGCGAAACCCAGGGGGCGAGCGGCCGGGCGCTGCTCTATTCGGTGGATATCACTGGGCGCAACCTGAAGCCGGTCCGCACCCCCGACGGGGCATCGGATCCGGCCTGGTCGCCGCTGCAGAACTGAGGCCCGGACCGTAACGCGATGGTCAACGGGGCATAAATACCGGCATGGCTGCCTGATCCGACATGTGGTAGGCTGCCAGCAAGAAACGTAAAGGGGTAGGGAATGAGCATGAGCGGTTTCAAAAAGGCACTTCTGGTGGTCGCAGCCCTTGGGGTTGCTGGCTGTAGCAACGCCTCCTGGGACGACACCAGGTTCGGCGATGGCAGCGGCGCGGGCGCCGGTGCAGCGGGATCGGTTTCAGACCCCACCAGCCCGGCTTATTTCCAGCAGGCCATCGGTGACCGGGTGCTGTTCGCGGTGGATCAGTCCAGCCTGTCGCCTGCCGCCGAAGAGGTCCTGCGCGGGCAGGCGGGTTGGCTGCTGACCAATACCGATTACAACGTCACGATCCAGGGCCACGCGGATGAGCAGGGCACCCGGGAATACAACCTTGCGCTTGGCGCGCGTCGGGCCAATTCGGCGCGGGAGTTCCTGATTTCCCAAGGGGTTGCAGGCAACCGGATCCAGGTCGTCAGCTACGGCAAGGAACGCCCGCTTGAGATCTGTTCGGCCGAAAGCTGCTATGCCAAGAACCGCCGCGCCGTGACCGTTCTGGCCAGCGGCCTGACGGGGTAAGGCGATGCAGCTGCCCCGCCGGATCCGCGCCACCCTGATTGCCTCGGCCGCCGTTGCCGCGCTGTTCGGGCCGCTGCCCGCAGCAGCGCAGGACCAGCAGACCCTTGCCGATATTCGGCAGGAGCTGACCGTCTTGCACGTGGAAATCCAGCGTCTGACGCGCGAATTGTCCACCACCGGCGCACCTGCCACCAATCTGGCAGGCAGCTCCGTGCTGGACCGGGTCGAGGCGATCGAAACCGAGCTGCAGCGCCTGACCGCCCAGACCGAACAGCTGGAATACCGCATCAACCGGATCGTTGCCGATGGCACCAACCGCATTGGCGATCTGGAGTTCCGTCTGGTCGAACTGGAAGGCGGCGACATCAGTGCCTTGGGTGAAACCTCGACGCTGGGCGGGGACACCGAGGCGGCAAGCATCGAGACTTCTGTACCGGTTCCTGTGCCGGGTGATGCCAGCGAGTTGGCGGTGGGCGAGCGCGCCGATTTCGATGCCGCGAAGCAGGCGCTGGACGAAGGCAGCTATCAGGACGCCGCCGAGAAATTCGCGGCCTTCAATGCCGCTTATCCGGGCAGCCCGTTGGCGGCAAAGGCCGATTTCCATCGCGGCAAGGCGATGGATGGTCTGGGCGACACGCGTGAGGCGGCGCGGGCCTATCTGGCGTCCTTTACCGGCGATGCGGTTGGCCCGATGGCCCCCGAGGCGTTGTTCGAGCTGGGTGCCGCTCTTGGCCGGTTGGGCCAGCGCGATCAGGCCTGCATCACCCTCTCTGAAGTCAACGCACGGTTCCCCGGCAATGATACGGTGGCCCGTGCCGAGGCGGAGATGGCCACGCTGGGCTGTTCTTGACGCAAGACGCGGCGGATATCATTGCAGGCGTTCGCGCCCAGATCCCACACCCCCTGCCAGAGCGGCTGGGGGTTGCCGTTTCCGGGGGGAGCGACTCGGTTGCGCTTCTTCACATCCTACACCGCGCTTTGACACCCGAAGGGGTGCAGCTTTACGCGGTCACGGTGGACCACGGATTGCGCGCAGCCTCGGCCGCCGAGGCTGAAGACGTTGCGGCGCTGGCCACGGGCCTTGGACTTTCACACGATATTCTGCACTGGGCCGAGGGACCCGGCGCGGGCAATCTGCAGGATCAGGCCCGGCAGGCTCGCTATGGTCTGCTGCGGGATTGGGCGCGTAGAAAAGGCATCGCCGCACTGGCGCTGGGTCATACGGCAGACGATCAGGCGGAAACCGTGCTGATGCGGCTGACGCGGGCCTCTGGCGTGGATGGATTGTCAGCAATGTCCGCCGTGCGGCAGCTTGAGGATCTGACGCTGCTGCGTCCGCTCTTGTCTTTGCGTCGGGACGAACTGCGTGATTACCTGCGCGCCGAAGGTGTGCCTTGGGTCGACGACCCGTCAAATGAGGATAGGCGATTCGACCGCGTACGGCTGCGTCAGGCCCTGCCGATGCTTGAAGAACTGGGGCTGAGCGTCGAGGCGCTGTCGCTTGTTGCAAAAAATATGCAACAGGCGCGGCAAACGCTTGATCACTATGCACTATCGGCGGCGCAGGAGGGATTTTCGTTTCAGGCGGGCGCTGTGGCGGTAGAGCGGGCGTATTTTGCGGGACTGCCGGATGAAATTGCCCACCGGTTGCTGCGGGCGGCGCTGCAATGGGTTTCTGGCGGCACCTATCCGCCGCGGCGCGCGCCGATGATGGCAGCGCTGGAAACCGCCCGTACCGGCGGTTCGGCCACCCTTGCTGGTGGGCGCATCCTGTGCCGCCGGGGCCGTGTCTGGATCTGCCGCGAAGCGCAGGCCTTACGTGGCCAGATCGCGGAAATTGGGCAGGTCTGGGATGGGAAATGGGAAATTAGTTGCTTAAAATCAGATGGTTGCAAGGTGCGTGCCCTCGGAGCAGAGGGGCTGCAGCTCTGTCCGGATTGGCGGGAAACCGGTCTGCCGGGACCAGTGCTGGAGGTCACCCCTGCTTTGTGGCGCGGGGCCGATCTGGTTGCCGCACCGCTGGTGAGACCGGCGCCGGGATGTACGGCAGAGCTGACCTGCAGCGAAGAAGAGTTCTTTGCATCCTTTTTATCGCATTGAACCTGACCGAATGTTCCCTATTTTAAGCGCAACGTGGGCGATCTACGCGTCGCCTCGAATATTGGGAGATTTTCCTTGGGTAATGCACGCAATATCGCCTTCTGGGTCGTTCTGTTTCTGCTGATCCTCGCGCTGTTCAATTTGTTCAGCGGGTCGGGCAGCACCATGCAGAGCCGTGAGCGCACCTATTCCGACTTTGTCGCCGCCGTCGAAGGCGGGCAGGTCAGCACCGTCACCCTTGACGGGGAGCAGGTCCGCTTCACCACATCCGATGGCCAGAGCTATGTCACCATCAAGCCGGGGGACGCGGAAGTCACCTCGATGCTGATCGAGAAC
Source organism: Phaeobacter sp. CAU 1743 (assembly GCF_039839315.1). Classification (NCBI taxonomy): domain Bacteria; kingdom Pseudomonadati; phylum Pseudomonadota; class Alphaproteobacteria; order Rhodobacterales; family Roseobacteraceae; genus Phaeobacter; species Phaeobacter sp. CAU 1743. The sequence continues at coordinate 64,431 of NZ_JBDOQR010000015.1, forward strand.
AACATCCCGGTGCGGGCTGAAAAGCAGCAGCAGTCGGGTTTCCAGTCGTTCCTGATCACATTGCTGCCCTTCCTGCTGCTGATCGGTGTCTGGGTCTATTTCATGAACCGGATGCAGGGCGGGGGCAAAGGCGGCGCCATGGGCTTTGGCAAGTCCAAGGCGAAGATGCTGACCGAGAAACACGGTCGCGTCACCTTTGACGATGTTGCCGGTATCGATGAAGCCAAGGAAGAGCTGGAAGAGATCGTGGAATTCCTGCGCAACCCGCAGAAATTCTCGCGTCTTGGTGGCAAGATCCCCAAGGGTGCGCTGCTGGTGGGCCCTCCGGGTACTGGTAAGACGCTGCTGGCCCGCGCGATTGCGGGCGAGGCAGGCGTGCCCTTCTTCACCATCTCCGGTTCGGACTTTGTTGAAATGTTCGTCGGTGTCGGTGCATCCCGTGTGCGCGACATGTTCGAACAGGCCAAGAAGAACGCGCCTTGCATCGTGTTCATCGACGAAATCGACGCCGTGGGCCGCCATCGTGGCGCAGGCTATGGCGGCGGTAACGACGAGCGCGAACAGACGCTGAACCAGCTGCTGGTCGAGATGGACGGTTTTGAAGCCAACGAAGGCGTGATCATCCTGGCGGCGACCAACCGAAAGGACGTTCTCGACCCCGCGCTGCTGCGTCCGGGCCGCTTTGACCGCAACGTCACCGTCGGTAACCCCGACATCAAGGGCCGCGAAAAGATCCTCGGCGTGCACGCACGCAAGACCTCGCTGGGCCCTGATGTGGATATGCGTATCATCGCGCGCGGGACCCCGGGCTTCTCTGGTGCGGATCTGGCGAACCTCGTGAACGAGGCTGCGCTGATGGCTGCTCGCGTCGGCCGCCGCTTTGTCACCATGGAGGACTTTGAGAACGCCAAGGACAAGGTGATGATGGGCGCCGAGCGTCGCTCGATGGTGCTGACGGCGGACCAGAAGGAAAAGACCGCCTATCACGAGGCCGGTCACGCTGTTGTCGGCCTGAAGTTGCCCGAGTGTGATCCGGTCTATAAGGCGACGATCATCCCGCGGGGCGGTGCCTTGGGGATGGTGGTGAGCCTGCCCGAGATGGATCGCCTGAACTGGCACAAGGACGAATGCGAGCAGAAGCTGGCCATGACCATGGCAGGCAAGGCCGCCGAGATCATCAAATACGGTGAAGGCCACGTGTCGAACGGCCCGGCCGGCGATATCCAGCAGGCCAGCCAGCTGGCCCGCGCCATGGTGATGCGCTGGGGCATGTCCGAAAAGGTCGGCAATATCGATTATGCCGAGGCGCACGAAGGTTACAGTGGCAACACCACCGGCTTCTCTGTTTCCGCCCATACCAAGGAGCTGATCGAGGAAGAGGTACGCGAGTTCATCCAGATGGGCTATGATCGCGCCTTCAAGATCCTGACCGATCATCACGACGAATGGGAACGTCTGGCGCAGGGTCTGCTCGAGTACGAAACCCTGACCGGCGATGAGATCAAGCGCGTCATGGGTGGCGAACCGCCGCATTCAGGCGAGGATGAAGGCGACGACACCGATCAGGGTAGTGCCTCGGTCACCGCAGTGCCCAAGGCCAAGCCGAAGAAAACCCCGCCCGAGGGCGGCATGGAGCCGGAACCGTCTTCCTGAGGCGCTCCCTGAATGTGAAAGGCCCGGTCTTTGACCGGGTCTTTTTCTTTGCAGCAGTGGGCATTTGGTTGGACCGGGCCGGTTGGGGTGGGGGTGGCGCTGGGGCGCCGGACAGCTGT
>NZ_JBDOQR010000015.1:66212-80884 GCF_039839315.1 Phaeobacter sp. CAU 1743
CTGTGCTGCCCGGCGCCCCAGCGCCCGGATCGGATCGCGTTGCGATCCGACCGCCTCCCTCGATGAAGCCCATGGTTCTCTCTGGCAGTTCGGGGCTTAGCGTGTATGGTTCGGCAAAAGCGCTGTGCCCTGCGTAAGCGGTAGTGCAAAGCGGATGAAGTACAGGGGAGCCCTTACATGCCAGTCTTGCGCGAAACCGAATTCACCGGAGAGATTGTCTGGATGGGACAGGTTCCGGCAAGAGAGGGGCTTGCAGCGATTCCACAGCAGGCAATGGACCTCGGCTTTGACGGCATCGCGGGGGAGCGTCACGAGGGCAGTTTGCGTCCCTCCTGCGTGCGGGTGAAGAACCTCTATCCCACCGGCACCGAAATCCGCAACGTGCGCCAGCTGACCATTCTCTCTGAGGAAGAACTGGCACTGATTGCCGCGGATATGGGGCTGGAGCAGATCGACCCAGCCTGGCTGGGTGCCAGCCTGGTGCTGCGCGGTATTCCCGATTTCACCTTCATCCCGCCCAGTTCCCGGCTGCAGGGGCCGGATGGCACCACCCTGACCGTGGATATGGAGAACCGCCCCTGCGTGCTGCCGGGGCGCGAGATCGAAAAGGATCATGGCGGCTACGGCGCGAAATTCAAACCTGCGGCGAAAAACCGACGGGGAATCACCGCCTGGGTAGAACGTCCGGGTCGGCTCTCAATCGGGGATGCTCTGACGGTTTTTGTACCGGATCAGCGCGCCTGGGCGCCCTGAAGCCGCGCCCGAAAGGAGCAATGCGTTCCTTTCGGACACTCGAAGTTCCGATCGAATTCGCCCTACGCCGCTTCAAGACACGATAATGTCGGAAATCACGCGCGCCATTTGCCGCAGTCTGGCTAAGTCTTGGTCAACTCCGGCCCGCGAGCCGGTCAACGGACAGAAACAGGTCAGGAACCAGGCCATGAGCTACAAGAGTGACATCGAAATCGCGCGCGAAGCGAAGAAGCTCCCCATTCAGGACATCGGCAGCAAGCTGGGCATGTCGCATGACGATCTGCTGCCCTACGGCCACGACAAGGCCAAGGTGAGCCAGTCCTTCATCAACTCGGTGCAGGACAAACCCGATGGCAAGCTGATCCTGGTGACCGCGATCAACCCAACCCCGGCGGGCGAAGGCAAGACCACCACCACCGTGGGGCTGGGCGATGGTCTGAACAAGATCGGCAAGAACGCCATGGTCTGTATCCGCGAAGCCTCGCTTGGTCCGAACTTCGGTATGAAGGGCGGCGCCGCTGGTGGTGGCTACGCGCAGGTCGTGCCGATGGAGGACATGAACCTCCACTTCACCGGTGACTTCCACGCGATCACCTCGGCACACTCGCTGCTGAGCGCGATGATCGACAACCACATCTACTGGGGCAACGAGCAGGAAATCGACATCCGCCGCGTCCAGTGGCGCCGCGTTGTCGATATGAACGACCGGGCCCTGCGCCAGATCAACGTCTCCCTCGGCGGTGTTGCCAACGGGTTCCCGCGCGAAGGTGGTTTCGACATCACCGTGGCCTCCGAAGTGATGGCGATCCTGTGCCTGGCCAACGACCTGCAGGATCTGGAAAAGCGTCTGGGCGCCATGATCGTGGCCTATCGCCGCGACCGCAGCCCGGTTTATTGCCGTGATATCAAGGCAGAAGGCGCCATGGCGGTGCTGCTGAAGGACGCAATGCAGCCGAACCTGGTGCAGACGCTGGAAAACAACCCGGCCTTTGTCCACGGCGGTCCCTTCGCCAACATCGCGCACGGCTGTAACTCTGTCATCGCGACAAAGACCGCGATGAAAGTTGCTGATTACGTGGTGACCGAAGCGGGATTTGGTGCGGACCTCGGCGCCGAGAAGTTCATGAACATCAAGTGCCGCAAGGCCGGTATCGCACCCGACTGCGTTGTGCTGGTCGCCACTGTGCGCGCGATGAAGATGAACGGCGGCGTGGCCAAGGCAGATCTTGGCGCCGAAAACGTCGAAGCGGTGATGGAAGGCTGCGCCAACCTCGGCCGTCACATCGGCAACCTGAAATCCTTTGGTGTGCCGGTTGTCGTCGCGATCAACCACTTCGTCACCGATACCGATGCGGAAATCCAGGCGGTCAAGGACTACGTGGAAACCCAGGGCTCCGAAGCGATCCTGTCGCGTCACTGGGAGCTGGGTTCGGAAGGCTCTGCCGATCTGGCCCGCCGCGTCGCGGAAATCGCCGACAGCGGCGTCAGCCAGTTCGCACCGCTCTACAACGATGAGCTGACCCTTTTTGAGAAGATCGAGCGCATCGCCAAGGGCATCTACCGCGCCGACGAAGTGCTGGCCGACAAGAAGATCCGCGATCAGCTGAAACTCTGGGAAGATCAGGGTTATGGCAACCTGCCGGTCTGTATGGCGAAGACCCAGTACAGCTTCTCGACCGATCCCAACCTGCGCGGCGCGCCCACCGGCCACTCGGTCCCGGTGCGTGAGGTCCGCCTCTCTGCGGGCGCCGGGTTTGTCGTGGTTGTCTGCGGCGAGATCATGACCATGCCGGGCCTGCCCCGCACCCCTGCGGCGGAAAACATCCATCTGAATGCCGAAGGGCAGATCGAAGGCTTGTTCTAAGGCGCAAATTGCGCAATCTGCGGCCCGGGGACCTATTCCCGGGCCGTAGGAGTTTTTGTAACGATGACCAACCCGAAACCACCGCAGGACTGTGCCGATATGGGCGAGTTGCGCGCCGCGATCGATACGCTTGATGTGGCACTGGTCAGGATGCTGCGGGCGCGGGCGGACTATATCGACCGGGCAGTGGAGCTGAAGCAGGTGAATGGCTGGCCCGCGCGGATCCCGGCCCGTGTTGAGGAGGTTGTCGTCAACGCCTGCCGCACCGCCGAGGCTGAGGGGCTCGATCCTGCTCTGGTCGAAGGTATCTGGCGCGATATGGTGGATTGGTCGATTTCGCGCGAGGCGCGAGAGATCCCCGAGACATGAGCGCGAGGCCGCATCCGGTCTTGCAGCCCTGAGAAGGAACGAAGCGATGGCAGCAAATATCATTGACGGCAAGGCCTTTGCGGCCAAGGTCCGCAGTCAGGTCGGCGAACATGTGGCGCGCCTGAAGGAAGAGCACGGTATCACCCCCGGTCTGGCGGTTGTGCTGGTGGGCGAGGATCCGGCGAGCCAGGTCTATGTCCGCTCCAAGGGCAAGCAGACCGTTGAGGTCGGCATGAACTCCTACGAGCACAAGCTGGAGGCGGATACCTCTGAGGCCGACCTGTTGGCGCTGATCGACCAGCTGAACAATGATCCCGCCGTGCATGGTATTCTGGTGCAGCTGCCGCTGCCCGGCCATCTGGACGAGGATCTGGTAATCAATGCCATCGACCCGGCCAAGGACGTGGACGGCTTCCATATTTCCAACGTGGGTCTATTGGGCACCGGCCAGAAATCCATGGTGCCCTGCACGCCGCTGGGCTGTCTGATGATGCTGCGTGATTATCACGGCAGCCTGTCGGGCATGGATGCGGTGGTGATCGGCCGCTCCAATATCGTGGGCAAACCGATGGCGCAGCTGCTGCTGGGGGACAGCTGCACCGTGACCATCGCGCATAGCCGCACCAAGGATCTGCCCGATGTGGTGCGCCGCGCCGATATCGTGGTGGCTGCCGTCGGGCGCCCGGAAATGGTGCCGGGCGACTGGATCAAGGAAGGCGCCACCGTGATTGACGTTGGTATCAACCGTATCGACGCCCCGGAAAAGGGCGAAGGCAAGACCCGCCTTGTCGGTGATGTGCATTTCGAAAGCGCTGCGGCGCGTGCCGGTGCCATCACCCCGGTGCCGGGTGGTGTCGGTCCGATGACCATCGCTTGCTTGTTGGCCAACACGGTCACCGCCTGCTGCCGGGCCAACGGTCTGGCAGAGCCGGAAGGTCTGACCGCCTGATTGCTTTGATACTCTGACGCTTTTGTCAGCTGCACCCGCCGGACTGTTTCGGCGGGTGTTTTGCTTTTGGGGGTCTGGTGGAGCAGGGGCCTACTTTGCGACCGGCACCATGGTGCCTTGCAGGATCGCCACCAGCTTTTCTTCCTCACCGGTGATGGCATGGACTTCGCAGGTGGCCACGACCAGCCGCCGTCCGGGTTTCACCACGGTGCCGGTGGCCCGCAGGCGATCCCCAGCGCCGGGCGCCAGCAGGTTGATCTTGATCTCTGCGGTCATCACTTCCTGATCCTCGGGCATCAGGGACAGCGCCGCGTATCCTGCTGCGGTATCGCCGATGGCAAAGGTCAACGCCGCGTGGGCGACGCCATGCTGTTGCAGGCTGCTGGGCAGGATAGGGGCGGAGACCACCACCTTGCCTGGCGCTACGGAATCCAGCGTGGCGCCGAGGGTTTGCATCATGCTTTGGCGGGCGAAACTGTCTGATATGCGATCTGTGCTCATGCCGCGATCATACGGCCTGCAGGGACCGGTGGGAACAAGACGTTGCGTTAGCGGGGCCGGTCTAGCTGGGCCAACCTAGCGAGGCATTGGGCAGGGCAGGGGTTTTGGTCCGGTCAGGATCGCAATCGCTTCTGGCGCCATCAGTCCCGCAAGGGCAGGATCACTGCTGCGCAGCCCACCGGTATAGGTGCCAAAGGCGGGCAGGATCAGTCGGGTGCGATCCAGCAGAAAGGCGGGGCGGGCACTGCCCCGGCGTAGCCGCGCCTTGGGGTGGTAGTGGCCCGAGACCTCTCCTGCTTCGGCGTCACCCTCGGCAATATGGCGAAAGGTGAGCGGGCCAAGGCGCATCTCGGTGCAGGAGCGACCGCCAAATCCCGCAGGGCCCGGATCGTGGTTGCCCTCCACCCAGATCCAGTCCTGTGCGGCGATCAGGCTGCGCAGGTCCTGCACGTCCTCTGGCGGCAGCGCCTGGGCGGCGGCCAGATCGTCGAAACTGTCGCCAAGGCAGAGCACGGTTTCGGGCTGGAGTTGCCGGATCAGCGCCGCCAGCCGCGCCAGTGTATCGCGGGTCTCATAAGGGGGCAGGGGAGCGCCGCCGCGCCGCAGGTGGCGCTCAGATTTGCCCATATGCAGGTCCGAGACACAAAGAAGGCGCCGCTCTGTCCACCAGAGCGCGCCGCTGCCAAGCGCGGTGAGCTGTGCGCCTGCCAGTGTGAAATCATAGCCGACCAAGGTGCCCTGAAATCCTGCCGGATCGTTCATGGATCCAGCTCCGCGAGGCCCGAGGTGCGCATCAGTTCTTCGGCTTCGCGCTCCAGCAGTTTTTGTGCTCCAGCGCCCTGAACCGGCACCTTTCCCATTTCCAACAGTAAGGGCGCGGCCAGCGGGCTGATCCGCTCAAGTCGCCGCAGGGTCACGCGGCCGCGGATGCGGTCGGCCATCTCCTCGATACGGGCAAAATCCACCAGCCCGCTCAGCGCTTCGTCGCGGGTGATATCCAGCAGCAGGTGACCGGGATCGTATTTGCGTAGCGTGTCATAAAGGATATCGGACGAAAACGTCGCCTGCCGCCCGGATTTGCGGGCGCCGGGGCTGTTGCGTTCGATCAGCCCGGCGATGGTGGCCGCGCCGCGAAAGGCGCGTTTCATCACCGCGTTTTCCGCCAGCCAGCGCTCCAGCCCGTCGCGCAGGGCGTCGGCCTTCAGCAAGGGCGCGGGGTCGGTCAGCTCCGCAAGGCCCCAGATCAGCGTGGCGTAATCTGTGGCGACAAAGCCCAGCGGATCAAGGCCCAGCTCCTCCATCCGTTTGGTCACCAGCAGCCCCAGCGTCTGCTGCGCGTTGCGTCCGGCAAAGCCATAAAGACAGGCGTGTTCCCGGCCCTGATGCGGAAAGCTTTCGATCAGCATCTGCCCGGCGCGGGGCAATTCGGACACCTGGCGCTGCAGGTCCAGCCAGTCAGCGGTGTGGGCGGGCAGATCGGGCCAGTCGCCGCGCGCCAGAAGGTCCAGAATGCCCTGGCTCAATTGGGTGGAGGTGGCGAATTTGGTGCCCGAGAACACGGCGATCTTCGGCTTGCGGCCCCGGTCGCGGCTGACCTCCACTGTCATTTCGCGCAAGGATTCATAGCGCACGATCTGGCCACCGATCAGGAAGGTATCGCCGGGGGTCAATGTGGCGGCAAAGGCCTCTTCGATCTCGCCCAGCGGCTTGCCGCCGCGGCTGTGTTTCATCCGCACCTTCAGAAGGTCGGCGTCCTGAATGGTGCCGATATTCATGCGGATGCGGGCCGCCGCGCGCGGATCGCGCAGCTGCCACAGGCCGTCCGGGCGCTGTAGCAGGCGCTGCCATTGGTCATAGGCGCGCAGGGCGTAACCGCCGGTGGCGCAGAAATCGAGACAGGCATCGAATTCCGCGCGGCTGAGGGCAGCATAGGCGCCTGTGCTGATGACCTCGGCGAAAAGCGCATCGGCATCAAACGGTCCCGCGCAGGCGGTGATCTGGATATGCTGGCACAGCACGTCGCGCGGCCCCGGTGGGCGCGGGTCACCATCAAGCCTGCCTGCCTGCACCGCCTCCAGCGCGGCGTGGCATTCGATCACTTCAAACCGGTTGGCGGGCACCAGCAGAGCCTTGGACGGGGCGTTGTAGCGGTGATTTGCCCGCCCGGTGCGCTGCACCAGCCGTTTGACGTTCTTTGGGGCGCCGATCTGGATCACCAGATCCACGTTGCCCCAGTCGATGCCCAGATCCAGCGAGCCGGTACAGACCACGGCGCGCAGCTCTCCGGCGACCATCGCGGCCTCGACCCGCTCGCGCTGCGCCCGGTCAAGCGAGCCGTGATGAATGGCGATGGGCAGCGCATCCTCATTGGCGAGCCACAGGTTGTGAAAGAAGATTTCCGCCTGTGCCCGGGTGTTGTGAAAGATCAGCGTGGTCTGATGGGCGCGGATCTGTTCCAGCACGGCAGGGATCGCATAGGCCGCGCCGCCCCCGGCCCAGGGCGGTGCCTCGGCCGTGTGCAACATGGCGATATCGGGGGCGGGGCCGGTATCAGCCAGCACGATATCGCAGGGGTCCGGATGGCGCGCCAGATAGCGGGCGATGGCGGCGGGATTATCCACCGTGGCCGAGAGCCCCACCCGGCGCAGATCCGGGCAGAGGCTTTGCAGCCGCGCCAGTGCCAGCATCAGCTGATCGCCGCGTTTGCTTTCGGCGAGAGCGTGGATTTCGTCGATGACGATGCGCCGCAGCCCGCCAAAGGTCCGGGTGGCATCCTCGTAGGAGACCATCAGCGCCAGGCTTTCGGGGGTGGTCAGCAGGATATGCGGTGGGTCGGCGCGCTGGCGTTTGCGGCGCGATTGCGGGGTGTCGCCGGTGCGATCGTCAATCCGGATCGGCAGTCCCATTTCCTCAACCGGCGTGCGCAGGTTGCGTTTGATATCCGCCGCCAGCGCCTTGAGTGGTGAGACATAGAGCGTGTGCAGACCTTCGTGGCTGCCGTCCGCCAGCTCGGCCAGCGTCGGTAGGAAACCGGCCATCGTCTTGCCGCCGCCGGTGGGGGCGATCAGCAGCGTGGCGGGCTCGGTGGCACGGTCCAGCATGTCCTGCTGATGCGGATGGATGGACCAGCCCCGGGCGCTGAACCAGTCCAGGATTCGGGGCGGCAAGGGGGCGGTGCTATCCATAAAGGTTCCGTTTGGGGCAGCGGCGGGCAGGGCGTCAGGAGGCGCCGGGGACCTGCGCCAGCCGTGCGCTGATGGCGTTGATCTCGTCCGGGAAACGGTTGTTGCCGATATCCCCGGCTTCTTCGGTCCAGGTGACGAACCGTTCGAACAGGGGGACAAATAGGGCGAGTTCCTCTTCGCTCCAGCCCGACAGGAATTCGCCAAGAACAAGGAACTTGAACTGGCGCACGGCTTCGATGATGGCGGTGCCCCGTTCCGTCAGCTCGACCAGAGTGCGGCGGGCGTCACGCTGGCTGACGGTGCGCCGGGCCAGCCCTCGGGCGATCAGGTCGCTGGTCAGCCGTGAGGCCCGCGACGGGTCGATGCGCAGGCGCGCGGCAACGGTGGAGACCATGACCTCTTCCTCGGCATCGTCGCTGCCAAAGGTGCTCGCCGGGGCCCAGATCGCCATCATCACGTCAAGCTGGGCCAGATCGACCTCCTCGGCCAGCCCAAAGGCCGCCAGCGCCGCCGAGCCTAGCTCGCGCTTGTTCACCCGGCGCCGCCACTGTTGCAGCACGTCGTCAATCTCCAGCGCTGCCGTGCTGGTGCGGCTGTCAATCCCGGCCTGTTCCAGGAAATTCGTCAGTTCGGTGTTGCGCCCGGCTATGGTTCCATCCTCCAGGAGGTCGTCGGCCCGGGGGGCTGACAAAATTACATGCTATTGACATGTAAATGACGTCGTCATACATGTGCTATTATCAGATGACCTGTTTCAGGGCCGAACGCAATGCAACTGCGGAGCGGCCCCCTTTCAAATCAAGCCAGAGCAAGGATTATCACGTGAGCGGACCGATCCCAAGCACCCCCGGAGCCCTGGACGACCGAGAGCTGAAGCTGATGATCGGCGCGGTGGCCTCTGTTTTGTTCATTGCCTCGCTGGGTCAGACGGTGGTGACGACGGCGCTGCCCACGATTCTGAGCGAGCTGGGCGGATTGTCGCAGATCACCTGGGTCATTACCGCCTATCTGATGGCGGCGACCGTCGGGGCGCCGGTCTGTGGCAAGCTGGGTGACCTGTTCGGGCGCAAGCCGGTGATGCAGGGCGGCATCGTGGTGTTTCTTGTTGGCTCACTTATCTGCGCGCTGGCGCCGAACCTCTGGGTGCTGGTGGCAGGGCGGTTTGTGCAGGGCGTTGGCGGCGGCGGGCTGATCGTCGTCTCTATGGCCACTGTCGCCGATGCTGTCCCCGCCCGCGAGCGGGGCCGCTATCAGGGGATGCTGGGCAGCGTCTTTGCTGCCTCAACCGTGGTCGGCCCGCTGGCGGGGGGCTTTATCGTGCAGCATTTCGCGTGGGAGTGGCTGTTCCTGCTGAACCTGCCGCTGGGGCTGGCGGCTTTTGTGGTGTTGGCCCGTTCGCTGGCCACGGTGCCGACCGGGCGGCGACCGTCGATTGACTATGCCGGCGGGTTGAGCCTGTCGCTGCTGCTTTCACTGGCGGTGATCTCCGCCAGCCTTGGCGGCTCTACCCTGCCCTGGAGCAGCGCAGAGATGCAGGGGCTGTTGATCGCGACACTGGCGGCGCTGGCCGTCTTTGTGATGATCGAAAGCCGCGCCAAGGAGCCGATCCTGCCGCTGCGCCTGTTCCGGATCAACAATTTCCTGGTGTCCAACGCAGTTGGGCTGATCGTCGGTTCGGCGATGTTCGGTACCATCGTGTTTGTGCCCTTTTTCATGCAGGTGGTGCGGGGCATGTCGCCGGCGCTGTCGGGCATGTTCACCTTTCCGATGATGGTCGGGATCATCCTTGGTTCCTCCATCTCGGGGCGGATCATGGTGCGGACCGGGCGGTATCGGTGGATGCCCACCGTATCCACGCTGATCCTGGCCGGGGCGATGGCCTCCCTTGCGCAGATGGGCACCAGCACACCCGAATGGTGGATTGCGGTGTCGATGGTGCTGACCGGTCTGGGGATTGGGCCGGTGATGGCGGTTGGCGTCACTTCGATTCAGAACGCGGTGCCGCTGACCATGGTCGGTGTCGGCACCGCCAGCGCCAATATGTTCCGGATGATCGGCGGCTCGGTCGGCACGGCGGTCTTTGGCGCGGTGTTTGCCGCCGGTCTGACGCGGGAACTGGGCGGCGCCCTTGGCGGTATGAACCCGCGTAGCCTCAGCAAGGATGCCATCATGGCGATGGAGCCCGGCCTGCGCGAGGCGGTGGTGACCGGCATCGCCGAGGCGCTGCACCCGGTGTTCTGGGCAGCAACGGTGCTGGCTTGCCTTGCCTGCCTGATGTCGCTGTTCCTGGCGGAAATCCCGCTGGAGGAGCGCAGCATGAGCCGGACGGCAGAAGCGGATTAGATGCCGCCAAAAGGCAGGCCGCACAGAGCCTGATCCGGGGCGTGCTGTTTGCCGCGCCTTACTTCACGATTTCCTCGTCCTTGACAAACATGTTCGCCCAGGCCCGGTCGATCAGATCGGGGCTCATCTCGTAGGGGATGCCTTCGAAATCGCAGATCGCCATCATCTGGTCGATCAGGAACACCGGCTGGTAGTTGGCGTATACGTTGTCGATGGTGGGGTATTTCGTCTTCAGGAGATGCACCAATGTGGCCTCGTCCAGGCGCATCCCTTTCTTGCGGGCCACCAGCGCAAAGATCTTGAGGAAGTTTTCCTGATCCGGACCGTCGATCTTGATCTTGAAGAAGATCCGACGCAGCGCGGCCTGGTCAAAGATCTCGTTCGGGTGAAAGTTGGTGGAAAAGATCACCAGCGTGTCGAAGGGCACTTCGAACTTTTCGCCCGATTGCAGGGCAAGAATATCGCGCCCCTCTTCCAGTGGCACAATCCAGCGGTTGACCAGGGCCTGTGGCGGCTCTGCCTGACGGCCAAGGTCGTCGACGATGAAGATGCCGCCAGTGGATTTCAATTGCAGCGGCGCCTGGTAGGTACGCGCGGTCGGGTTGTAGACCAGATCCAGCATCGAAAGGGACAATTCGCCGCCTGTGACCACGGTGGGCCGTTCGCATTTCACATAGCGCGTGTCGAACCGGCGCGGGCGGCGCAGGGCATTGGGGTCTTCGGCTTCTTCGGGGGCCGCGGTGTGCACGATGGGGTCATAGACAGTGATAACCTGACCGGCGTATTCGATGGCGCGGGGTACATAGACACAATCACCCAGGGCATCGCGGATCCCGTTCGAGATCGAGGATTTCCCGTTGCCGGGCGGGCCATACATCAGGATCGACCGGCCAGCGCTGACGGCAGGGCCGAGGTGATCCAGCAGGCTGTCGGGCAGGATAAGGTGCCCCATCGCATCGGTCAGTTGCTGCCGGGTGACCATGATGTTGCGGATCGACTGGCGTTCGACCTGTTCGCGGTAGACATCCAGCGGCACAGGCATGGCGCCGTAGTATTCGGACTGGCTGAGCGCATCGAGCGCGCGCGCGCGCCCCGCATCGGTCAGCTGATAGCCCATTTCATTGCCGCTGTTGGCGTTGAGCGTGCCGGTCGCCTCCAGCAGTTTCTGTTCGCGGGCCATGTCGACCAGTTCCTGCGTCACTGGGATCGGCAGGCACAGCGCGGCGGCGATATCGCTGACCATATCCGCGTTCTTGCGGAACATGGTTTTTAGAAGGATATCGCGCATCATCACGATGGGCAGCTGCATCTGGGCAAGCCCCTTGGGCGCGGGCGGCGCCACCACGGCGCTGGTCTGCATGTTCATGTCACGGCCTGTCTGTTCATCCTGTGCCCCTGCTACGCCTCTGCCTGGCGGGGCAGGGGACAAGAGCTGCGTTGCTGACCTCACAGTCTATTCACCACTGTGGCAAGACAACGGCAATGCTGGTGCATTTCCGGGAAAGGCGTTGCAATTTGAGCTGGATTTTAGTGACCGACAGGAGGTCTCAGCTTTGGTATCAGGCGGCTGCAGGCAGGCTGCCAAACAGGGCGCCAAGGATCAGGTAGATGGCCAATGTGCCGCCAAGGCATAGGCCCATGGGAAACTTGCTGCCGACGTTCCAGCTGCGCCAGTCGGGCGCGAGCCTGCGCAGCGGTGTGTATTTCACCAGCCTATGGGTGACAAAGCCGGCAAGGAGATTGGCGGAAAAGATCATCATCACCGCAGGCAGATCAGCGAGCGCCACCAGCGGCGCGGCAGCCCCGGCGAATTTGGCATCCCCGGCGCCGATCATGCCGGCCGAATAGAACAGAAAGCCAAGGCCGATCCCGACCGGAAGATGCAGCAGCTGCCAGCCATAATCGGCCCAGGACGGCATCACGAAAAGCCCAACCACCACATAGACTGCACCCAGCGTGTCATTGATCCAGTTGGGAATGCGCATGCCGCGCAGATCCGTCAGCGCTGCCGCATAGCACAGCGGCAGCACGAAGGGCAGGAACCACAGCGCGGCCTGGGCCGGGATGGCCAGATGGACCATGGATCAGCCGTTTTCGAGGGCTGCCAGCGAACGGGCTGCGGCCTCAAAATGCTGGGGATGGGTAGCGATGGCTTCGCGCAGCAGGTTCTCACCTGTCTTGACGTCGCCCTGCTTCACCGCCGACAGCGCCAACGTGTGCAGCAGTTGGGCGCGCTCCGTCTGATCTAGCGGGATCACCGGCAGGGTGTAATTGCGCTGGGCACCGCGGGCCAGAACCAGATTGTTCTTGGCGGTGAACAGCGAGGGATCCTGACGGATGGCGTCGCTGAATAGGCGCTCGGCCTGGGCATAGCTGCCGCGCGAGAGTTTTGAATAGCCCCAGTTGTTCATCACCTTGGCTGGCTGCGTGGTAAGGCCAGTGGCGATTTCATAGAAACTGTCGGCGCGTTTCCATTCCTTGTTGGCATCCGCCACCATCGCCTCAAGCCGATACCGGCGATAGGTTTCATGTGTTGGTGGCACTGAATCCAGCGCGGCCTTTGCGCCTTTCCAATCGCCGGTGCGGATCAGGGCGTCTGCCAGCGAGACCTTGTCTTCCACGGTCGCCTCGGGGTGGGCAGCGACTTTTTTCCAGGCGCTTGCGGCCTCGGTATTGCGTTTGGCGCGGATCATCGAAGTGGCCAGTCCGCGCTGGAAATCGATCCGGTCCGGAGCGGATTTCAGCGATTTCTGGAAGTAGCTCACCGCCTCATTCGGGTCCGCCACGGTCAGCATCACATCGTTGAGGTTGTGTTCATCGACGACGTTCACGTCCTGAAACGCCCGTTCGACGGTTTCCTTGCCATCGGGTTTCATGCAGGCCGACAGGGTCAGTGCGCCGATCAGGCATGGTGTCACAAGAATTGACTGGCGCATTTTATGCGTCCTTTTGCTGCTCTGCCTTTGCGGTCTTGGGGTCAGGGCACCTTGCCAATCCGGTAACTGCCGCCGCCTTGCCGCATCAAAGTGTAGTCGTTTCGACCTTCGTTTTGCGGATCACTATGCGCAGATTTTTCAAGATTTTCGAGAGCCCGGCGCAAATTATCCCGGATTGCGTCACTTTCGCCATTATCCAGCGCATAGGCACGGCGCAGAATTTGTGTGGCTTCCGGAGTTTTTCCGCGCTCCATAAGGACGACGCCAAGGTTGTTCAGGGCCTCGGGCCAGTCTGGCGCGGCCTTTGTTGCGCGTCGCAGCAGGGTTTCTGCCTGACCCAGACGGCCAAGTCCCAGATTGGCCGATCCCATGCTGGACAGCACCTCGGCGGTCAGCCCGTGCTCCAGCCCGGCGCGGGTAAAGGCGTCAAGGGCCAGCTCGTACTCTCCGGCATCCATCAGCCGGTGGCCGACCACCAGCCCGTCCTCGGCCTGTTTGCGGGTGTCCACGCCGGGTGCCCAGGGGCTGGCGGGATCTTGATGCATAATCTGCGTATCGCAGGCCCCAACAGCAAACACCGCCATCAGCGCGGCGGCACGGATGGCGGTTTCAGAAACGTATGGGCGGTGGGGCACTGCCCTCCGCGAATTGGCCATGATCAGTTACCCATGTTGCCCATATTCATGATGCCCTGCACCGAAGGTCCGACCAGAATGATCAGCAGTGGCGGCACCGTCAGGCCCATTGTGGCAAGAGTCATTTTCACTGGCAACTTGTTTGCGGCCTCTTCGGCGCGCATCACGCGTTTGTCCCGCATTTCGTCCGCATAGACACGCAACGCATCGGCGATCGAGGTGCCGAAGGCCTGCGACTGGATCATCACGGTAGTGAAGGAGGAGACATCCTGCACCCCGCAGCGGGTGCCCATGTCGCGCAGCACCTTTTCCCGTTCCTTGCCCGCTTTCATTTCATAGGCCACCACTTCGAACTCCTCGGCCAGCGCCGGGTAAGAGGCGTGCAGTTCCTTGGCGACGCGCACGATGGACTGGTCCAGCGACTGACCTGCCTCAACGCAGACCAGCATCATGTCGAGCGCATCGGGAAAGCCTTGGGTGATCTGTTTCTTGCGCTCTTCGATACGGCGGGTGACCCAGTATTTGGGCAGCATATAGCCCGCGCCGCCGGGCCCGATGATGCGCAGTGCCAACTGCTGGCTGTCGTATTCGGTGTCGGCCTTCAGCACGAAGACAAAGAACAACCCCGCTCCAAGCCCCAGAAGACCCAGGGCAAACTGGGCAAAATGGAACAGGCGCACTGAGTCCTTTGAGGCATAGCCGGCCTGACGCAGCTTCAGTTCCATTGCCGAAAGTTCCTCGGCGTTCTGCGGCTCCAGGAAGGAGGCGAATTTTTGCAGCTGTTCGTTGCGGTTGGCCTGGCGCAGCCGTTCTTTTTGCGGTTTGGCCTGCGTTTCCGGCGCCATGTTCTTTTGCAGCTTCTTCAGCGGATCCTCAGGCTGATTGAGGAGCAGCGGGATTGCTAGCAGGATCATGAACAGACCCAGCAGACCCAGCGCCAGCAGCGGGCCAAAGGCACCGAACTGATCGGTCAGAAAGCCGTTGATGTCGGACAGAATGGACATGTCGCGCTCCTTAGAGTCTGATTCAAAACTTTTCGAGTGAATTCATTGTCTTGCGAGCATCCGCGTGACGCGGCGGATGTGTGCGATTGTGACCCAAGCTGCCGCGCTGGCGATGGATTTTTCCCAATCCTTC